>JAUTXM010000331.1 GCA_030838025.1 Acidimicrobiaceae bacterium | reverse complement strand
CGGCCTTCGTCGGCGTTGGCGGGGCCGTCACCGGGGATGCCTCGGTTGCCGGCGCCTCCGGCGGGGCCTGATGGGACTCGGCATTCGGCGGCGAAGCTTCTGGCGCTGGGCGGCCGCGCCGGCGGGGCGCCGGCTTGGTGGCCGCCGGCACCGCGGCAGGCGCTTCAGCCGGCGCTTCGGCCTGCACCTCCGCCGGCGCGGGCCGGGAGCGCTTCCGGGGAGGTCGCTTTGCCGCCGCCTCCTTGGTGGCGCCGGTACCGGTACCCGCATCCGTAACGGCAGCCGCGGCTGAGGTCGCGTCGACAGCCGGGCGGCCCCGCCGGCGCGGCGCGGCCTTCATCGCCGGCGCATCCGACCCCGGCGAACCGGCAGCCGCCGCCAGATCCCCATCCGCCACGGCCGGCGCTGAGGCGGCCGCGGTGGACCCACGGCGGCGGCCCGCTGCCTTCTTCGCCGGCACCGGCGCCGGCGCTGGCGCGGGCGCCTCGTCGGCCTCGCCCGTGTCCGCCGCGGCCGGGGGCTTGTCCGGGCCGGCTGCCTTCTTCGCCGGCACCGGCGCGGGCGCCTCGCCGGCCTCGCCCCGGTCGGCTGTCGCCAGGGCCGGGGCCGCCTTCTTCCGGCTTCGCCGCACCGGCGCCACTGCCGCCGCACCACCCGCGGCCGCCCCCTCCGAAGCTGCGTCGACCTCGCCCTCGGCCGCCTCGATCTCGGCGGCCACCGTCTCCTCGGTCGGGGCGCCGGCAATCTTGGCGAAGCCGGGCAACGCCAGCTCGACGCCCCGCCGCTGTGGGTCCAGCGCCTGCACGATCAAGCGGACTTGCTCGCCTTTGGAGAAGATCTCCCGGGCGCTTTTCGGCGGGGGCTCCCCCATCGCCGACAACGGCACGTAGCACCGCGCGCCCTCGCAGTCGACGAAGGCCCCGTGAGACGCAAACGAATCCACCGTTGCGGTCACCTCGGCACCCAGCGGATGGGCGGCGATGAAGGTGATGAACGACAACGGGTCATTCACCGGATCTGCGGGCGGTGACCCGCCCTTGCGGCGCCGACGCGGCTTGTCCTTGGGCGCCACGACCTCTTCGAGCGCCACCGCGATGGCGCGCTCGACGTTCTTTTTCCCCTTCCCTTTGGTCCGCGAGCGTTCTGCGGCCAGATCAAGGCCGGGCATGGCGGACTCCGGCTCGCCCTTGGTCTTGCGCTTGGCTTCCTTCACCGCTTCGCGCGACCGCGGGCCTCGCACCGGCGTGCGGGGGGTGAAGATCCACCCGACCCCGGGCACCGGCTTGCCGCCGATCAGGCGTCCTCGTTCGAACAACCAGTCGTAGTCCCCGTGGAACTCCTGGAACGAGTCATTTGACAAGACGGTGGCGCCCGTCTTGTCGGCAATGCGCAGGAGGAAGGCGTCGCCCCGGCCGATCGCCCCGGCGGGTGGCGACACCAACTCGCCCGCCGCCTCCGCCTCCTCGAACATCTTGAACTCGCTGCTGTCGATCCGATGGCCGAACGACGCGTCAACGACGACGGTGACGACGTCCTCGGGGTTCTCGAGCAGGAACTCCCGCACCGCCTGGTCAAGCTGGGCCAGGCTGGGCATGGAACGGCCCTCGGTGGCCAGGTTGGAACCGTCGACGACGACGTGGCGGGCTGCCATTTCGATTAAGAGTCAAGCATCGTGGCTGAACCAATTGAGGGAATGTCGCCATTCCTCACAGAAAGCGTCACAAGATGGGCCCGGTCAGGCGGCCACGAAGCAGGGGCCCTACCGGTCTCCGAACGCTCGACGCATGAGGTCGTCGGCTTCCAGCGTCGACAGGGCGGCGCTTCCCGTGGCCGGTGAACCCGACGGCAGTCGGGCCACCGATGACAACCGGCCGTCCTCGCCGAGCAGCTTCTGCAGCTTGGCGCGGGCGAACCACCACCCGCCCATGTTCTCCGGCTCCTCCTGGGCCCAGATCACCTGTGTCGCGTTCGGGTAGCGAGCCAGGACGGCGGCGATCTGGCCGTCGGGCCATGGGTAGAGTTGCTCGACCCGGACGACGGCGGCGTCGCTCTGGGCGGCCGCCCCGGCTCCGGTGCGCAGGCGGTAGGACGCGAGGTCCAACGCCATCTTGCCCGAGGCGAGGATGACGCGCCGCACCGACGTCGGATCGGCGACGCCGTCGTCGATCACCTCCCGGAAGTGCCCGCTCGAAAACTCCTCCGCCTTGCTGTACGCCTCGCGGGCCCGGAGATATTTCTTCGGGGTGAGCAGGATCAACGGCCGTTTGGCGCTGCGGTGCACCTGGCGGCGCAGCAGGTGGAACAGCTGGGCCGACGTCGTCGGATTGGTGACTTGGATGTTGTCTCCCGCGCAGAGTTGCAGGAACCGCTCGACGCGCGCCGAGCTGTGCTCCGCCCCCTGCCCTTCGTAGCCATGGGGGAGCAACAGCGTGAGGCCACAGGTCTGGCCCCATTTGGCCCGTGAGGCCACCAGGAACTGATCGATGATCACCTGGCCGCCGTTGACGAAGTCGCCGAACTGGGCTTCCCAGGCCACCAGGGCATCCTGCTGCACGACCGAATACCCGTACTCGAAGCCCAGGGCGGCGTATTCCGAAAGCAGCGAGTCGTACACGAAGAACCGGCCCGGCGAGGGTCTCGACCCTTCGGGCCCGCCGAACCCGTTGACATCGGCCCCGGCTGCGGCTGCGACTTCGACTTGAGCCTCGACGTCATATGACGGCTGCAGGTGCTGCAGCGGGATCCACTCCGATCCCGTGCGGACGTCGATCAACGCCGCGTTGCGGTGGCCGAAGGTGCCTCGCCGGGTGTCCTGGCCGGCCAGCCGGACGTCGTGTCCTTCCAGCAACAGCGTCCCGTACGCCAAGGCCTCACCGAGCGCCCAGTCCGCCTCTCCCCCGGCCCACAACTTGGCCCGGTTGTCGAACACCCGGATCAACTTGGGATGCACCGTGAACGCCTCGGGCGGGTTGTGCAACACCGACGCGATGCGGTCCAGCGTCTCGATCGGGACACCCGTCGGGATCGGAGGCAGGACGGGTGCCGGCGGGAGTCGCGCCTGAAGCCTGGTCGGTCGGGGCGGGGCGGTGGCCCTCGTCTCGTCCAACGCCGCCTGGAGGCGGGTGCTGAAGTCCTTCAGCGCGGCCTCCGCCTCGTCCATGGTGATGTCACCGCGGCGCACCAGGGTTTCGGTGTAAATCTTGCGCACGCTGCGGTGAATCTTGATCAGGTCGTACATCCGGGGCTGGGTGAGGCTCGGGTCGTCCTGCTCGTTGTGCCCGAACCGCCGGTAGCACACCATGTCGATGACGACGTCCTTGTGGAAGGCCTGGCGGAACTGAAACGCCAGTCGGCCCACGCGCACGCACGCTTCTGGGTCGTCGCCATTGACGTGGAAGATGGGCGCCTGGACCATCTTGGCCACGTCGGTGGCATACACCGAGGAGCGGGCCGACTCGGGGTTGGTGGTGAAGCCCAGCTGATTGTTGATGACCAGGTGCACCGTGCCCCCGGTGGTGTAGCCGTGCAGGGCGGACATGTTGAGCGTCTCGGCCACGACCCCCTGCCCGGCAAACGCGGCGTCACCGTGCACCAGCACGGCCAGGACGGGTCGCCCGCTGTCGGTCTCACTCAGGTCCTGGTAGGCGCGGGTCATGCCCTCCACGACCGGATCGACCGCCTCGAGATGCGACGGGTTCGACGAGAGGTGGACGTCGAGTTCGATGCCCGACAAGCCGGTGAACTTGCCGTGATAGCCCTTGTGGTACTTGACATCGCCCGAGCCCTGGGTGGTATCGGGGTCGAGGTTGCCCTCGAACTCCTGGAACAGCTCGCCGTAGCTCTTGCCCACGATGTTGATGAGCACGTTCAGGCGCCCCCGATGGGCCATCCCGAGCACCGCGCTCTGCATCCCCGCCTCACCCGCCTGGTCGAGCACCGCGTCGAGCAGGGCGATGGCGGACTCGGCCCCTTCGAGGCCGAAGCGTTTCTGACCGATGTACTTGGTGTCCAAGAAGCGCTCCAGCGCCTCGGCCGCGTTGAGCCGGGTGAGGATGTGGCGGTGCTCCTCGGGGCGCAGATGGATCGAAACGCCCTCGACGTGCTCCTGGATCCACTTCTTCTGGTCCGGTTCCTGGATGTGCATGTACTCGACGCCGACGGTGCGGCAGTAGGCGTCGCGCAGCACGCCCAGGATGTCACCCAGCTTCATGCTGGCCTTGCCCGCCAGTCCGTCGGTCAGGAACTCCCGCTCCAGGTCCCACAGAGTCAGCCCGTAGGTCGTGGTGTTGAGCTCGGGGTGGGTGTGGGGCTCTCGCCAGTCGAGGGGGTCGAGGTGGGCGATCAGGTGCCCCCGCACCCGGTACATGTTGATCAGCGTCTGGACGTGCACCTGCTTTTGTATCTGCGAGGTGTGGGCGGCGTCGCTTCCCGCGGGGTCGTTGATGTCGCGAAGCCAGCGGACCGGCTCATAGGGGATGCCCATCGAGCGGAAGACCTCGTCGTAGAAGCCGTGCTCGCCGATCAGCAGCTCATGTACCCGGGCGAGGAACGTGCCCGACTCGGCACCCTGGATGATCCGGTGGTCGTAGGTCGAGGTGAGCGTCATGACCTTCGACAACCCCATGGCGGCCAGCGTCCGGGGGTCCGCGGCCTGCCACTCGGCCGGATAGTCGAGGCTCCCGACGGCCACGATGGCGCCCTGGCCGGGCATCAAGCGCGGCACGCTGCCGACGGTGCCGACGGTGCCCGGGTTGGTGAGTGTCACCGTCGCCCCGGCGAAGTCGTCGGGGCTGATCTTGCCGGTGCGAATCTTGCGAATGAGCTCCTCGTAGGCCGCCCAGAAGGCCCGGAACTCGAAGGTGTCGGCCCCCTTGATCACCGGCACGAGGAGGGTCCGGCTTCCGTCGGCCTTCTTGTGGTCCACCGCCAAGCCCAGGCCGACATGCGCGTGGTGGACCACGCCCGGAGGTTCCCCGGCGACGAACGACGAGTTCAGGGCGGGTACTGCCTGCAATGCCTTGACCACGGCGAAGCCGATCAAGTGGGTGACGCTCACCTTGCCCGCGCCCACCCGGGCCAGCTGGTTGTTCAGGATCCGGCGGTTGACCTCGAGGAGGCCCGCGGGGACGACCCGCACGCTCGTTGCGGTGGGCACGCGGAGGCTGGCCTCCATGTTGGCCGCGATGCGAGCCGCAGCCCCGCGCAGCACCACGACCTCCTCGCCGGCACCGGCGCCGCCACCCGCACCAGCACCCGCGCCAGCAGCAGCGGCGCCAGCAGCAGCGGCGCCAGCAGCAGGGGCGCCAACAGCGACCCCGGCTGCGCCCGCGCCGTCACCGTCGATGCCGGTGCGCGCCGCAGGGGTGGGGACCGATACCGCCGCGGGCTCGGCGACCGGGGCCGGGGCGACCCCCCCGTCGGGCGCGCCCGACGGTTCGGGCCTCGTCGCCACTAGGCCGCGGTGGTGGTAGTCGGCGAAGAACTCCTGCCAACTCTCGCTCACCGAAGACGGGTCCTGCCGGTATTGCTCGTACATCTCGTCGACCAACCAGGCGTTGGGGCCTAGCCACCGCCGGTCGTCGGCGTTGGATTCGCTCGACATCGCCCCTCCAGAGTACCGGGCGACCTCGCAGTCACACCGGCCTTGTACCGTGCCCCACATGACGGCGCAGTTCATTTTCACCATGCGGGACCTCCGGCGGTTCCATCCGCCCGACCGGGAAGTGCTGCGGGGGATCAATCTGTCGTTCTTCCCCGGCGCCAAGATCGGGGTGATCGGCGCCAACGGCTCGGGCAAGTCCTCGCTGCTCAAGATCATGGCGGGCACCGACGACGGCTTCACCGGCGAGGCCCGACTGACCCCCGGCTTCACGGTGGGCTACCTGCCCCAGGAGCCGCAGCTCGACCCAACGACCGACGTGGCCGGCAACGTGGCGGCGGGCGTGTTCGAGACCAAGGCGCTGCTCGACCGGTTCAACGAGGTGTGCGACGCCATGGGCGCCCCCGACGCCGACTTCGACAAGCTGCTGGCCGAGCAGGCCGACCTGCAGGAGCGCATCGACGCGGCGGGCGCGTGGGACCTGGAGCGCACCCTGGAGATCGCGATGGACGCACTGCGCCTGCCGCCCGGCGACGCCGAGGTCAGCACCTTGTCCGGGGGCGAGCGTCGCCGAGTCGCCCTGTGCCGGCTGCTGCTGGCCAAGCCCGACCTGCTGTTGCTCGACGAGCCCACCAACCACCTCGACGCCGAGTCGGTGGCATGGCTGGAGCGGACCCTGCAGGAGTACCCGGGCACGGTCGTCGCCGTGACCCACGATCGCTACTTCCTCGACAACGTGGCCGGTTGGATTCTCGAGCTGGATCGCGGTGCCGGCATCCCTTGGCAGGGCAACTACACGTCTTGGCTGGAGCAGAAGCAGGCCCGCCTGGCGGGCGAGCAAAAGTCCGACGAGCGCCGGCGGCGGACCCTGGAACGGGAGCTGGAGTGGATCCGCATGTCGCCCCGAGCCCGCCAGGCCAAGGGCAAGGCCCGGGTCAACTCCTACGACGCCCTGGTCGCCGAGGCCGAAGCCGTCGAGCGGGTGGCAGAGAAGCTCGAGTTGACCATTCCCCCGGGTCCCCGGCTCGGGACCGAGGTGGTGACCGCCGAGCAGGTCGTGAAGGCTTTCGGAGACCGCCTGCTCATGGATGGGCTCTCCTTTTCCCTGCCTCCTGGCGGCATCGTCGGGGTGATCGGGGCGAATGGGGCGGGAAAAACCACGCTGTTCCGGATGATCGTCGGGACGGAGGAACCTGACCGCGGCGTGCTGAAGACCGGCTCCACGGTGAAGCTGGCGTACATCGACCAGTCACGCGACAGCCTGGAGGCGGCGAACACGGTGTTCGAGGAGGTCACGGGCGGCCACGACACCTTCGTGGTGGGAGGTCGGGAGTTGCATGGCCGGGCCTACGTGGCCGGGTTCGGCTTCAAGGGTTCCGACCAGCAGAAGAAGGTCGGGGATCTGTCGGGGGGCGAGCGCAACCGGGTGCAACTGGCCAAGGTGCTCCGAGACGGCGGCAACGTGTTGCTGCTCGACGAGCCCACCAACGACCTCGACGTCGACACGCTGCGGGCGCTCGAAGAAGGGCTGTTGTCGTTTCCGGGCTGCGTCGTGGTGGTGAGCCACGATCGCTGGTTCCTCGACCGCATCGCCACCCACGTCCTGGCCTTCGAGGGGGACTCCGAGGTGCGGTGGTTCGAGGGCAACTTCAGTGACTACGAAGCCGACCGCCACAAGCGCCTCGGCTCGAGTGCCGACCAACCCCACCGCATCCGCTACAAGCCCCTGGTCCGGGGGTAGGCCGGTGATCAGCGTCGGGGTGGTCAGGACGGCGGCGCTGGTGGTCTGCGTGGCCGGGATCGCAGGCATGATCGTGACGTCCATCCTCAACCACAACGGCGCCGCGGTGACCTTCGGCCTCGTCACCGCCGTGGCCGTGCTGTGTTCCATGGTGGCCAAGGCGGTGGCGGCCGACGCCGAGCGACGGCTGGCTGGTGGCCAGGTGGGGCCGGGCGTGGTGCCAGGCGGGGCGGGGCCGGGCGGGGCGGGGCCGGGCGGGTCGACAGAGACCGCTGGTGGGGAGGTCGACGTCGATGCGTTGGCGGAGTTGGTGGAGGGTCAGGTGCAGGCAATGATCGCCGCCGGCGCCGACGAGGCGGCTGTCCGCCAGCTGGTCGGGGAAGCGGTGCGATTGGGTCGAATCCTGGCCCCGCTGCGTCCGGTGAAGGACGGCTCGCACTAGTTTTGCTTCAGGCCGGCGCGTTCCACGCCGACGCACTGCCCATGCAGGGAACGTCCAGAGCCATGATGATCAGCCGAGCGGTGCTTCGACAGGTAGAGCCGGGGAACACCGCCAACTGCGCCCATTGTGGCGCGCCGATCAAGTTCGCCGCCCGCATGCAGCTGCGCCAGGTCATCGCCAACGTCTACCAAGAGGGCAACTGGATACGGGTCGAGCATTACCACGCCGACTGCTACGACGAGGCCGGCCAGCCCTACGGCGAGGCCGCCGAGAAGCCCTGATCCCTCCTGTTGCAGCCCGTAGGCCGCTGGTCCACGTAAGACTGACCGCATGCGAATCGCCGTCACCGGAAGTCACGGCCTGATCGGCGCGGCCCTCGTGGCCGAACTGGCGCGTCAGGGCCACGAGGTCGTCGCCGTGGTGCGGTCGTCGGCGGGACCGGGCGACATCGCGTGGGACCCGCAGGCGGGCCAGCTCGACGCGACGGCCCTGGCAGGTGTCGACGCCGCGGTCCACCTCGGCGGCCAGCCGATCGCCGAGAAGCGGTGGACCGCCGACCAGAAACGGCGCATCCTCGAAAGCCGGGTGGCGTCGACGGACCTGTTGTCACGGCGACTGGCCGAGGCCCAGCCGCGACCGTCGGTGCTGATCAGCGGCTCGGCGATCGGGTACTACGGCGACCGCGGTGACGACGTCGTCGACGAGCGCAGTCCCGCGGGCGCGGGGTTCCTGAGCGAGGTGTGCCAGCGCTGGGAGGAAGCCACGGCGCCGGCCGAGGCCGCCGGTATCCGGGTGGTGCACATCCGTACCGGGATCGTGCTGAGCGCCGACGGAGGGGCGTTGAAAAAGCAGCTGCCCCTGTTTCGGGTCGGCATGGGAGGACGCCTCGGTACCGGCGAGCAGTACCAGAGTTGGATCTCGATCCACGACGAGGTGGGCGGGATCATCCATGCCCTCCAAAACGAATCGCTGTCCGGGGCGCTGAACCTCACGGCGCCGAATCCGGTGACCAACGCCCAGTTCACCAAGACCCTGGGTTCGGTGCTCGGCCGGCCCACCTTGGTGGCGGCCCCGAAGTTCGGGCTCTCGGCGGTGCTCGGCCACGAACTCGTCACCGAGGTGCTCCTCGCGGGGCAGCGGGTCATGCCGAGGAAGCTCTTGGACAGCGGTTATAAGTTCGCATTCTCCGAACTCGAGCCGGCCCTGCGCCAGCTACTGGAGAAGGCGGCTTAGGTCGTGGGCTGACGAGTGGCCCGCGTGGGTCGGGGGCCGGCGCTGGACGCGCTCGGCCTAGGCAACCCTGCGAAGCTCGGCGGTCAGGTGCTCCTGGAGCGGCGCGCCCACAGCGGCCATCGACATCACATAGTGCAGCACGTCATCGTCGACCTGCACCCGCCGGGTGATCGCGGTCACCGCCTTGGCCGTGGAGGTGGCCCCGACCAGCCGGCTGGCGAGCGACAGCGTCGTGCCCTCGAGGGTGCCCTCCTCGACCTCCACATGCCCCGTCGGCATGGCGATGACGAGCTCCACCACGCCGTCGGGCTTGGGGCGCCAATAGCCGGCCTCGCCGTGCAGGGGTTTCCCGTCTTCGAGCGCCCACGTCCGCTGGCTGTAGGCGAGGAACGGCTTGCCGACATGCCAGAACCGGACCTCCTCGCCGTAGCCGAAGGCGTTGATCGTGGGGTAGTGGCCCTGCCCCTCGCCAACCCACGTTCCGAGCAGAAACTCGAGCACCGCGACATCGGGATGCAGCGCGACCGACGGCGCTCCGGTGGACATGGCAACACTGTAAGCCCGCCCTCGGGCCCCGTACCCTGCGTCCGATGACCGGAGCCATCGCAGCCGTCCTCGCCACCGCCTTGGCGGCTGCGTTGATCGTCGTGCAGCCGTGGGCGGGTCGGCGTCGCTACCGGCGGCTCCTCGCCACCGTGGCCGCTAATCCCGGTGCTCGGATGCGCCACTTTCGGCGGGGCATCATCGGCGAGTGGGCCACGGTCGGGGTCGTGGCGCTGATCGGACTGCTGGCGCGACGCGGGGCGTCCTCCATCAGGTTGCACGCTGGACCTCACCCAGGAGCCAGCGCCGCGCTGGTCGCCGAGGTGGCGGCGTTCCTGGGCGTCAGCGCCCTCGTGTTCCGCTTCGGCGGACGAGGCATCCGTGAGGGCCTGCGGCGCCAGGCCCGGGGGTTCGAAGCGCTGCTGCCGAGGGACCGGCGCGAGCGGCAGGTGTTCGCCGTGCTGGCCGTGACCGCGGGGATCTGCGAGGAGCTGCTCCTGCGAGGTTTCGCCGTCGCCTACGTCCAGTGGCTGTGGCCCGGCGCCACGCGCCTGTGGCTGATCGTGATCACCTCGACCGCCTTCGGGCTGGTCCACCTGTACCAGGGTCCTCGGGGGGTCGTCCTGACCGGGCTGGTCGGCGCGTACTTGGCCTGGCTGGTGCTGTCCACCGGAAGCCTGCTTCCGGCCATGGTGATCCATGCCCTGCTCGACCTGCGGATCCTGGCCCTACCGGACCTTCGCCAACCGCCCACCGCCTCGGCCGGTTCCCCGCCCGCGGCCGATCCGCAGCGGTTGGGCTAGAGGGCGCGCTGGTAGAGCCGCCAGACCCGCGAGCGGGTGCCCCCGAGGGTTTCGATCGCCTTGTTCATGCGGTCGTTGGACGCCAGGATCCACGACGCCTCGGCCTCGACGATGTGGCTGCGGGCCATGAGCCGGTCCAGGCCCTCCTGATAGATGATCGGGCCCAGGGCCAGGTTCTGGTGCTGGGGCTTGATGCCGAGTGCGAAGTAACGGACCCTCGTCACCTTGGGCACGCCCCGGAGCAGGTGGTACCAGCCGAAGGGCAGCAGCCGGCCGGAGCGCAGCTTGGGCATGACCTGGTTGACGTCGGGGAGGATGATGGCCACCCCCACCGGCTCGCCATCGGGCTTCTCGACCACCAGGGTCAGGTCGGGGTCGATCAGTTGCTTCATGGACTTGGCCAGGTGCTTGATCTCGGCTTCGGGCATGGGGGCGAAACCCCAGTTCTTGCTCCAGGCGGCGTTGTACACCTCGAACAGGCGGCCGACCTCGGCGTCGAAGTCCTTCATACGCATGGGCCGGATGGTGATCTTGGCCCGCTCCCGGAGTCTCGCCAGCGTCTTGCGCTGGCGCTCGTCCAGCCCGATGTCGCCGCGGACCAGTTTCCAGGCCCAGAGGTCCATCGCCTGTTCCCAGCCGTTGGCGACCCAGTGCTGCTCGTAGTACGGCGGGTTGTGGACGCAGAGGAAGTAGGGCGGGTCGTCGAATCCTTCGACCAGCAAGCCGATGTCGTCGTTGGTCGTGAACGACGCCGGGCCGACCGCCGTGGTCGCGCCTTGCAGCTTGAGCCAACGCCAGGCCACGTCGAACAACGCCGCCACCGCCTCGGCGTCGTCGGCCGCCTCGAAGAAACCGACCCATCCCCACTGGACGCCCTGGTACTCGTTGAAGAAGCTGTCGACGCAGGCCCCGATGCGCCCCACCGGCTCGCCCTCGCGGTAGGCAATCCACAGCCTGGTGACCTGATGCTCGTTGGCCGGATTCTTGGGCGAAATACGGTCGAGCACCGACATCCGCAACGGGGGCACCCACGCGGGATCGTCCCCGAACAGCCGGAACGCGACGTCCACGAACTGCGATCGACCCCGGCGCCCCGTCACCGGTCGGATCTCAATCGCCACGCGGCGCCCCATGCACGGGCTCAGCCTCCCCGACGGGATCGGCCGACGCAAGCACGCGTGCCCGAATGGATCTGCGAGTTCCACGCTCGCATCGTCGGCGACGTCGTTCTTGCGGTCAGTTGGACAGGTATGCGTGTCGGCGGCGAGGTGACGACGAGCCTTGTCCCACCTGGGCGAAACCCGATCAAGGTCCGCCGCCCGAGGTCGGACTCACCGACGCTGCGGGTGAACCCTAGCGGCCGAAGACGAGGAACCCCACGCCGAGAACTACGAGCGCCACGCCGTAGGCCCGCCCCAGCCATCGGGCGTCGGAGCGCACCGCGACCCGAGCGCCCCAGTAGGAGAAGGGGACACTGGTGAGTCCGAACACCGCCACGACCGCCCAATCGATGTGCCCGAGGGCGGCGTGGACGATCGTGCCCGGGACCGCCAGGGCGGCCGCGACGGCCAAAGAGCACGCGAAAGCCGGCTTGAGCGGCATCCGCAACACTGCGATGTATAGCGGGGCCAGCAGGAATCCGCCGCTGTTGGCCAGCAACCCGGCGGCCAGGCCGACCACGGCCGACACCAGCCCCAACCGGATGCGGAAACCCAGGCTGTCGCGTTCTGCGTCGCCGATGGCGTCATCGGCCGCGTCGGGCCCTAGCAAGATCCGCAACCCAAGCACGGCAACCACCACATCGGTCGCCGTGACCAGCGGCCCGCCCCCGATCCAGAGCGTCGCCAGCGCACCGACGACTGTGGCCGGCACACCGATCCCGACGCTCCAACGCAGGACCTGTCGGTCGACGAGATCACGGCGCCAGTAGGCCGAGAAGGCTACGAGCGTGGACGGGATGGTCGCCGGGAGCGGCGCCGCGACCGACACGATGGCGGGGACGCCGACGGCGTGCAACAAGGGCGTGGCGATGGCCGAGCCGCCCTTGCCGAACATTCCCGCCAGAAACCCCACCGCGGCACCGATGGCTGCGATCGCGACCCAGTCCATACTGTCTATTGAAATAGCCGACGGCCGGCCGGGGCGAGACATCGAACCAGAGTTCGTTAGCGTACGGAATATTTGAACTCTCAACTTGTTGTTCAGTGGTGACCAAGGAGGAGCGCCATGCCCGCAGTTACCGTCGAGGACACCCTGAGTCTCCCGAGGATCGCCGGACCGACCGGTGAAGGCGCCGTCGACCGCGCCGTGCGCAGCGTGACCACCGCCCCTCGAGGCTTTGAAGGCGAAGGCTTCCCCGTGCACCGGGCGTTCGCCGGCGTCGACCAGCGATTGCTCGACCCGTTCATCCACATGGACCAGATGGGCGAAGTCGAGTACGGGCCGGGCGAGCCCAAGGGCACGTCGTGGCATCCGCACCGAGGGTTCGAAACGGTGACGTACATGATCGACGGCACCTTCCAGCACCAGGATTCGACCGGCGGGGGCGGGCTGATCACCAACGGTGCCACGCAGTGGATGACCGCAGGAAAGGGCATCCTGCATATCGAACGCCCACCGGAATCACTCGTGGTGAGCGGCGGCCTGTTCCACGGGATCCAGCTGTGGGTGAACCTGCCGGCGGTCGACAAGATGGTCGACGCCCGGTATCAGGACATCGGCGCCGAGCGCGTCACGCTGCTGGCATCGGCTGACGGGGGCGCACTTGTACGAGTCATCGCAGGGACGCTCGGCGACTTCGAGGGGCCCGGCGTCACTCACACGCCGATCACCATGGTGCACGCCACGATCCAGCCGGGAGCAGAGCTGCGGCTGCCCTGGCGGCCCGACTTCAACGCCCTCGCCTATGTGCTGAGTGGCTATGGCAACGCCGGTCCCGAGCACCGGCCCATCGGCCCCGGCCAGCTGGCGGTGTTCGACCGGGGCGACGCGGTGGTCCTCACGGGCGCCCCGACCCAGGAGAGCCGTTCGCCGGCGTTCGAGGTGCTGCTCCTCGGTGGCCGGCCGATTGGCGAGACCGTGGCCTGGTACGGGCCGTTCGTCATGAACACCCAGGGCGAGTTGGCCCGTGCGTTCGAGGACTTCCGGGCCGGCCGCATGGGCACCATCCCCGCTGACCACATCGGCGACTAGAGACGAGCGGGCGGCGGCGGCGGCGAGAGGCGGGCGTCTGGGAGCCAACTTGTGCTCCCACAACACGTAGCTTCCGCGATTGCCGGCAAGCCGGCCGGTCGCACTGGGCAAGCAGCCTCCTACGCCGGTACCTCGCCGCTCCCGACGCGAACGGCGCGGATCAGGGAGGTCAGCTGGTCCAACTGCGCCTCGGACAGGAAATCGAGGCCGAACCGGCAAGCGACCACCGCTCCGGTCGCCTCATCCATGACCTCCCGACCGGCGTCGGTGATCTCCACCAGCGTGGTGCGACGATCGCGCTCATGGGGCCGGCGGCGTACGAACCCCTGACCCTCGAGACGGTCGACAATGTTGGTGACACTGGTCGGGTGGATCATCAACCGTTCACCCATCTTCCCCATCGGGAGCGAACCGCGCTGGCTGAATGCCAGCAGCACCAACGCCTCGTAGCGGGCGAAGGTCAGCCCATAGGGCTTCAGGGCCTCGTCGACCGACGCCTGCACGATCTGCTGGGCCCGCATGATCGATGTGGCCGCGGCCATCGTCGCCCCGCCCGGCCATCGCTGGTCCCACTGGCGGCGCGCTTCCTCGATCGGGTCCAGAGGCAGCAGGCGGCCGACCATGACAAATGAAAGGATAGCCGACTATTGGTCGACAGATAGTCGGAAGTCCAAGTATCATGTGGCGTTGTGAGCACCGGCACTACCAACCCCGAAGCCGGCGACGCCAGCGGCGCCGACGACCCTGACAGCGCAGATGGCGCAGAGGGCGAGCGCGTCGGACGCCTCAACGGCGACCATTGGCGCGAGCTGTATGCGGAATCACGTCTGCGGGAACTCGACGCGTCCACCATCTCGGGTATCCCGCTCGAGCCGGTGTACGGCCCCGACGACGGGGAGTTCCCGGGGTTGTTCCCCTATACCCGAGGCCCTTACGCCTCGATGTACCGATCGAAGCTGTGGACGATGCGGATGTTCGCCGGGTTCGGCACGGCCGAGGACACCAACGCCCGCTTCCGCGAGATCCTCCGGGCCGGCGGTGACGGGCTCAGCACGGCGTTCGACCTACCGACGCTGATGGGCCGCGACTCCGACGATCCGCGCAGCGCCGGCGAGGTCGGAAAGGCCGGCGTGGCCGTCGACTCGCTCGCCGATTTCGAGGATCTCTTCGCAGGGATCGACCTGGCCCAGGTCACCACCTCCATGACCATCAACTCCCCCGCTCCGGTGGCGCTGGCCCTCTACGTGGCGGCGGCCGAGAATCGCGGGATCGCTCGCGGGGCGCTCGGTGGGACCCTCCAGAACGACATCTTGAAGGAGTATCAGGCCCAGAAGGAGTTCGTGTTCCCGCCCCGACCCTCGGTGCGCCTGGTCTCCGACGTGATCCGATTCTGCGCCGCCGAGATGCCCCGGTGGTACCCCGTATCGGTATCCGGCTACCACATCCGGGAGGCCGGTTCGACCGCCGCCCAGGAGTTGGCGTTCACGCTGGCCAACGGGTTCGCATACGTCGAGGCGGTGATGGCAGCGGGGCTCGCGGTGGACGACTTCGCGCCCCGGTTGAGCTTTTTCTTCAATGCCCACATCGACTTCTTCGAGGAGATCGCGAAGTACCGGGCGGCCCGCCGAATCTGGGCCCGATGGATGCGCGGGCGCTACGGCGCGACGCATCCGCGATCGCTCCAGCTGCGGTTCCACACGCAGACCGCCGGCGTGTCCCTGACGGCGCAGCAACCGGAACTCAACATCGCCCGGGTCGCCATCCAGGCCCTGGCGGCGGCGCTCGGCGGGACCCAGAGCCTGCACACCGACGCCTTCGACGAGGCGCTGGCCCTGCCGACAGAAAAAGCGGCCCGGCTGGCCCTTCGCACCCAGCAGGTCGTCGCCTTCGAAACCGGAGCGCCCACCGTCGCCGATCCCCTCGGCGGGTCGCACTACCTCGAGTGGCTGACCGACGAGATGGAGCGCCAGGCCGAGGCCATCTTCGCCAAACTCGATGACTGGGGGCGGGGCTCGATCCTGGAAGGTGTGCTTGCGGGCATCGAGTCCAACTGGTTCCAGTCCGAAATCGCCGAGGCGGCGTACGCCTTCCAGCGCGACCTGGCGGCGGGCCGGCGGGTGCAGGTCGGAGTCAACCGGTTCACCAACCGCGAGCCCGGCGGCGATGCGGTGCCGCTACTCTCGATCGGGCCCGAGGTGGAGCAGGCGCAATGCAAGCGGCTGGCCGAGTTGCGTCGCCACCGTGCGACCGTGCCGGTCGAGGAGGGCCTCGCCCGGGTGAGGGCGGCGGCGGCGGATCCAACCGCCAACGTGATGCCCGCCATCATCGACGCCGTCCGGGCCTACGCCACGATCGGCGAGGTCATGGGCGCCATGGCCGACGTGTTCGGCCGTTACGTCGAACGAGCGGCCCTGTGACCCCCGGTCCCCGCATGACCACCGATCCCCGCGCCAACCCCGATCCCCGCACCGACCTCGATCCCCGCACCGACCTTGATCCCCGCTTCAACCTCGACGCCCAAGGCGGCCTCGGCCCGGGTGCGCGGCACCGGGTGCTCGTCGCCAAGGTCGGGCTCGACGGCCATGACCGCGGTGTCAAGGTGGTCGGTCGGATCTTGCGCGACGCCGGCTTCGAGGTGATCTACACCGGTTTGCAGCAGACCCCGGAGATGGTCGTGGCGGCGGCGCGGGACGAGGATGTCGAGCTGATCGGCCTGTCCCTCCACTCGGGCGCCCACATGACGCTGGTGCCGAGGATCCTCGACACCCTGCGAAGCCAAGGACTCGACATCCCCGTGGTAATCGGGGGAATCATCCCGGTTGCCGATGGCGCAGCGCTGAAGGACCTCGGCGTGGCCGCGGTACTGACCCCGGGCGCCTCGACCGACGAGATCATCCTCGCCGTGACCCGGGCGATCGCGGACCACGCCGATATCGCCTGACCGGCGTCCGGCCGGTTCTTGCGAGAGACACAAAACGCCGGCTAGCCGGCTAGCCGATGTGCCTGCTGCGGGCCCGGGCCTCGCTCAATCGGGCGTCGGCGGACGCCAACTTGGCCAGCAAGTCCCGTAGCTGGCGTTGCTCAGCCGGACTCAGCACCTCGAACGCCTTCGGCGGCTCCCGCAGACGGTCGAGCACCTCGGACTTGGCCCCGGCGCCAGCCTCGGTCAACGCCACCGCCTTCACCCTGCGGTCGAGCGGACTGGGTCGCCGTTCGGCAAGCCCCCGCTGCTCCAAGCCGTCGACCAATGCCGTGACATACGACGCGTCGCATCCCCATTGTTCGGCGAGCTCGTGCATGGCGATCCCCGGCCCGGGCGACAGATGGACCAATGCCTTGGCCAGTCCGGGTGTCAGGCCGAAACTCGCACAGATCCCATGCACGCGGTCGTGAGCCTCCCCTTCCATCATCAGGTCCTGGATGATCTTCCACGCCTCACGCCCCGCTCGACCCACGCAGGAAACGATACGCCGTAAGCTTCACCCGGCGCAATCATTGACCAACATCAAAATTTCACTTGACTTCAGTGAATCTCCGAAGGCAGGCTGGGCCGATGAGCGTGGCACCCATGAGCGTGGCACCGATGAACGCAGGCCCCGCCATCGTCGTCGAGGGCCTGGTCAAGCGCTTCGGCGACGTGGTCGCGGTGGCGGGCGTCGACTTCACCGTGCCGACCGGGACGGTCCTCGGCCTGCTCGGCCCCAACGGCGCCGGCAAGACGACCATCGTGCGCATGCTGACGACCATCCTGCGACCCGACGAGGGCCGGGCGAGCGTCCTCGGCCTCGACGTCGTGCGCCGCCCGCACGCCGTTCGCTCGGTGATCGGCCTGGCGGGGCAATACGCGGCGGTCGACGAGGCCCTCACGGGCCGCGAGAACCTCCGCATGATCGGCCACCTGACCCACCAACCCGGCCCCACCATCCACCAACGAGCCGACGAACTCCTCGAACGCTTCGGACTCTCCGCCGCCGCCGACCGCCCGGTGCGTACCTACTCCGGCGGCATGCGCCGACGGCTCGACCTGTCGGCGGCGCTCGTCCACCGGCCCCGGGTGCTGTTCCTCGACGAACCCACGACGGGTCTCGACCCGCCCGGGCGCAGCGATCTGTGGGCCCTCATCGGCGAGCTGGTCGCAGACGGAACGACGCTTCTGCTGACCACCCAGTACCTCGAAGAGGCCGACCGCTTGTCGGACAACATCATCGTCATCGACGGCGGCCGAATCGTGGCGTCGGGGTCGGCGTCGCAACTGAAGAGCCGCCTGGGCACCACAGTCGTCGAGGTCCGCTTCCCCGACGCCGCGGCGGCGCAGACCGCCAGCACACAGCTGGCCCCGATCGGGGCGGTCGAGGTGCTCGACGACCGTCGCACCATCTCGGTGACCGTCGCCGACGCAGGGCCGGCGGTCCTGGAGGTGGTCCGCCAACTCGACAGCACCGGACTCTTCCCCGAATCGATCATCGTGCGGGAGCCGACCTTGGACGACGTGTTCTTACAGCTCACCGGGCACAAGGCGGAAACCGGCGAGCCGGTCCCTCCCCCCGGTGCGAAGGCGGCCTCGGGCAAGCGGTCGGCGCGCCGGGAACGAGGTGCCGCGTGACCACGCTCTCCCCCCCGAGCCCCGCGGCCGAGGACCTTGGCCTCCAGGACCGACCGCCGGCGAGCGCCATCGTCGCCGATGCGCTGGCCATCGCCCACCGCAACCTCATCGCCTTGGTTCGCACGCCGACCACGCTGGTCTTCTCGACCATCCAGCCGATCATCTTCGTGCTCCTCTTCCGCTACGTCTTCGGCGGCGCCATCCAGGCTCCGCCCGGCATGTCCTACGTCGACTACTTGATGCCGGGTGTCTTCGTGCAGACCGTGACCTTCGGCTCGGTCAACACCGGCGTCGGCTTGGCAACCGACCTGCAGACCGGGATCATCGAGCGCTTCCGATCCCTCCCTATGGCCCGCTCGGCGGTGCTGGCCGGCCGGACCCTGGCCGACGTCGTCCGCAACCTCTTCGTCATCATCCTCATGGTGGCCATGGGCTTCCTCGTCGGCTTCCGCATCCACGCCGGCGTCATCCCCTTCATCGGCGCAGTTCTGCTCATGCTCGGCTTCGGCTTCGCCATGTCGTGGATCATGGCTCTGATCGGGTTGTCGGCCGGCAACGCCGAAGCGGCCCAGGCCGGGGCGTTCCCGTTCATGGCGTTGCTGGTATTCGCATCCAATGCCTTCGTGCCGACCAACCGGATGCCCCGTCTTTTGCGGGCCTACGCCGACCACCAACCGGTCAGCGCCGTCAACTCGGCGGTGCGGGCCCTGGCCGGCGGCGGGGCCACGACCCGACCCGTCCTGGTGGCGTTGGCCTGGATGACCGGCATCACCGTCGTCTTCGCCGCCCTGGCCGTCGGCCGCTACCGCCGCACTGCCTAGAGCCGGACCGCCGGGTCGCCCAGCCCACAGCCCGCCCGCCGGCCGACCGCGGGCCGCACCGTTAGCGGCCTTTCGGCGCCTTGGGCTTCTTCGGTTGCTTGGGTGGCATGCTCCGGGCGTGGCCCAACGACCGCTCCACCCACACGGACACGGCGTCGGTGTCGGCCACCAGGGCATCGGGCACGACCACATAGCCGTTCATGGGGCGTCCGGCCATGGGCTCGAACACCTGGCCGCCCAGCTCGAACAGCGCAGCGCGATCCTCGTCAGCCAGGCGAAGGACCAGATGATCGGCGAACAGGCCCATGAACATGTGGCCGCCCAGCACCAGGCTCGGATATCCGAACATCTGCTTGCGAGTGGCCTCGGGCGCCAGTTCGGCCAGTTCGTCGAAACGGGCGACCAGTTCGGGAGGCGACTTCTCGAATGGCACCTTGTCACCTCGCAATTCTGGGAAAAGGGGTAGCCGGTCTCGGAGCGAGCCCACCTCACAGCCAAAGCACAGTGCATTCCCAGCAACGGCAATGCCCGACGTGCGATGGTAAACGGGTACGTACCCGTCGCGCGCCTCGAGAGGTGAACCGGTGAGCCGCAGCCAACAGATCCTGGTGGTCGACGACGAACCGTCGATCGTCGACGCGGTGGCCACGGCCCTGCGCTACGAGGGATTCGAGGTCCGGGTGGCGGGCACCGGCCGATCGGCACTCAGCGCCGCCCAGGAGGCACCGCCGGACCTGATCGTGCTCGACGTCATGCTGCCCGATCTGGACGGCTTGGAGGTGACGAGACGGCTGCGGGCCGACGGCATCAAGGTGCCGATCCTGTTTCTCACCGCCCGCGACAGCATCGACGCCAAGCTGGCCGGGCTCGCCATCGGCGGCGACGACTACGTGACCAAACCGTTCTCGCTGGCCGAGGTGGTGGCCCGAACCCGCGCCATCCTTCGCCGGACCCAGGGTGACACCGACGACCGGTCCTTGCGCTTCGCCGACGTGGTGATGGACGAGGACACCCATCAGGTCTGGCGCGCCGGAGTCCCGATCAACCTCACCGCCACCGAATTCAGCCTGCTGCGGTTCTTCCTGCAGAACCCGAAGCGGGTGCTGTCGAAGACCCAGATCCTCGACCACGTCTGGCACTACGACTTCGGCGGTGATTCCAATGTGGTCGAGACCTATGTGAGTTATCTCCGCAAGAAGCTCGATCAGCTCGGACCACCGCTCATCCACACCATCCGCCTCGTCGGCTACGCCCTGCGCGAACCGGGGCCCTAGATGTCGCTGCGCGGCCGGCTGCTGCTCGCAGCCGCGGCGATGGTGGCAATCGCCCTGGTCGTCGCCGACTTCGCCACCTACTCGCAGCTGCGGTCCAACCTGTACAGCCAGGTCGACGCCCGGTTGGAATCGTTCCGCACGACGGCGGAGACGACTTCGGTCTCGGTCGGCCTGGTCGGTGGTTTCGTCGAGATCCGCAACGCCGCCGACCGCCCCGTCAAGGTGATCCCCGAAGGGCCGGACGAGCCCAACCTGCCCGCCCATATCTCGGACTTCACGACGTCGGGGAGCAGTCACCGCGCCGAGGTGTGGTTCAACGCACCCTCGGTGCAGTCTCCCCATCGCAGCTACCGGGTGCTCGCCTCGCAATACCCAGACGGAAGCCAGCTGATCACGGCCCTGCCGCTCGACCAGGTGGCCATCACCCTCCACCACCAGGCGCGCGTCGACTTCGCGGTCACCGTTCTCGCCCTGTTCGGAGTCGTCACCCTCGGCTGGTGGCTGATCCGCTTGAGCCTGCGCCCGTTGGAGGACATGGAACAGACTGCCGCGGCCATCGCAGATGGCGATTTGTCCCGCCGGGTCCCCGGCGACACCGAGGCAACCGAGGTGGGTCGACTGGCGAGCACCTTGAACGTCATGCTGACCCGCATCCAGGACGCCTTCTCGGCTCGTGACACCACCGAGCACCAGCTCCGGCAGTCTGAAGAACGGCTCCGCCGCTTCGTCGCCGATGCCTCCCACGAGCTGCGCACCCCAGTCGCGGCCATCGGCGCCTACGCCGAGCTGTTCGAGCGCGGCGCCGCCAACCGTCCCGAGGATCTGGCCCGGGTGCTGTCGGGTATCCGCAGCGAGACGGTGCGCATGGGCGAGCTGGTGGAGGACCTGTTGCTCCTGGCCCGGTTGGACGAGGGTCGCCCGCTCGAGCAACAGCCGGTCGAACTGGTCGGGTTGGTGGCCGAAGCGGTCGGTGCCGCCGCCGCCGTGGGACCGCGGTGGCCCGTTCGACTGGAGGCCAACCACACCGTGGAGGTCACCGGCGACGCCGCCCGGCTGCGCCAGGTCGTCGACAACCTGCTGGCCAACGTGCGGGCCCACACCCCGCCTGGCACGGCCGCCCTGGTGCGGGTGGGCGCCCGTACCGGGTCGGGGGTCATCGAGGTGTCGGACAACGGTCCGGGACTGCCGACCGACAGCGGCGGCCAGGTCTTCGAACGCTTCTACCGGGCCGACCCGTCGCGATCGCGGCAGAACGGCGGGGCGGGGTTGGGCCTGGCGATCGTCGCCGCCATCGTCGCCGCCCATGGCGGCACGGTGGCTGCCACCGCCACCCCCGGCGGAGGCGCCACATTCACGGTCTGGCTGCCGACGGTCCCCGAAGCGGCGGCACCGGCCGACGTCGGCGCCGCGGCTGCGGCGGCACCCGCCACCAGCGGCGACGCGGCAGTAGCATCCGATCAATGAGCGACGTGACCGATGTCCCGACTTCGAGTCAGATCGGCCGGCTGACCTGGGAAGGGGCCCAGGAAATGGCGCCCCGCGCGGCCACCCCGCCCCAGGTTCTCCAGGAGGAGTCGGGCGCCGTCCTGCGCCTGGCCGAGGGCCACGTGCTCGACATGGAAGACGTCGACTTCGAGGTGCGCGAAGACGAGACCATGATCATCAACATGGGGCCCCAGCACCCCTCGACGCACGGCGTCCTGCGGTTGATGCTGGAACTCCAAGGCGAGAACATCCTGCGCAGCAAGCCCGTGATCGGGTACCTGCACACGGGCATGGAGAAGACCGCCGAGGAGCTGATGTACATCCAGGGCTCGACCAACGTCACCCGGATGGACTATCTCTCGCCGTTCTACAACGAACTGGCCTACTCGCTGGCCGTCGAGCGACTGCTCGATGTCGAGATCCCGCCTCGAGCCACGTGGATCCGGATGCTCATGTGCGAGCTCAACCGGGTCACGTCGCACCTGGTCTCCATCGCCACCATGGGGGCCGAACTCGGTGCCACGACGGTCATGATCGTGGGCTTCCGGGAACGGGAGCTGATCCTCTCGTTCTTCGAGAAGGTCACGGGGCTGCGCATGAACCACAACTACATCCGGCCCGGGGGCGTGGCCGCCGATCTTCCCGATGGCTGGCGAGACGACGTGCAGGCCATCTGCGACACCATGGACAAGCGGCTCGACCAGTACAACACCTTCGTCGCCCAGCAGCCGCTCTTTCACCAGCGACTGTCGGGGGTAGGGGCCATCACGGCCGAGCAGGCCATCGCCCTCGGTGCCAGCGGCCCCATCCTCCGCTCGACCGGCGTGCCCTCCGACCTGCGGCGGGACCTGCCCTACCTGGCCTACGACTCGGTCGACTTCGACGTGATCGTCGGCAGCGCCGGCGACTGTTGGGACCGGTTCCTCATCCGGCTGAACGAGATCCGCGAGTCGGTCCACATCGCCCGCCAGATCCTCGATCTGCTGCCCGCGGGCGACTACCGCGTCCAGGACCGCAAGGTCACGCCGCCCCCGCGGTCGCGAATCGACGAGTCCATGGAAGCGCTGATCCACCATTTCAAGCTGTTCACCGAGGGCTTCCGGGTGCCGCCGGGCGAGACGTATGTGCCCATCGAGTCGCCCCGGGGCGAGCTCGGGTGCTACCTGGTGTCCGAGGGTGCCAACAAGCCGTACCGGTTGCACATCCGGGCGCCCAGCTTCACCAATCTGCAGGCCCTGCCGCCCATGCTGCGCGGCGGGTTGATCGCCGATGCGGTGCCGGTTATCGCCAGCATCGACCCGGTCATGGGCGACGTCGATCGCTGAACCCTGGGTTCCTGGCAAGAGGCCTGCATATCATCGAGCGCCGTGACCGCACATGAGGAGCAGTGGGCGGTGCCCGACGACGCGGCCAGCCGGCTTGACCATCGGGCGCGTGGGCCTACCGGGCTGCGATCGGGGCGACCGAGTTGGCATCCAATGCCCTCCTCCACGCCGCCCCGCCGTAGCTCCTCGGGCTCTCCTCTGATGGGCGCGCCGTCCACATCTCGATCCGCGATTCGCCCGCCAGCGTGATGGAGACATCGAGATTTGACGGGGCCGAGCCGGCGAGCGAGGCGACCGGCACCCCCCCGACCGGCACTGACCCGGCGGTCGTGCACTTCCTCGGCGTGCCGATCGACGCCTATCTGGCGCTACAGGAGTGGAACGACGCCGTGGTTCGCGAATGCGAGCTGATCGCCGCCTTGGAGCCGGCCCCGGCCGACATGCCGGCTCGGCTCCTCGAGTTGGCCATTCGGCTCTCCGGGCGTTTCGCAGCCGCCCGTGAGGGCTACCGGGAGGTGGTCGCCGAGGCCCGAGCCGGCGGGACGACCCACGTCGAGCTCGAGGGACGCTGGCCCCAACCGAGCGAGGCGTCGGTCGAGGCGGCGGTCGCCTTCTTGGCCATGATGGAAGAACTCGACGACTATTGCCGTATCGGCGTGCTGTTGACCGAACCCCCGATGCCGGTCGTGGCCGATCTCCGGCGATGGTTTGTGACAGAAATGCGGGCCCAGGTCCTGCTCGGCGACGCTCCGACGCCATTCCGCGAATCCGGCGACCGCAAACAGGTGTAATTTCGTGGCTGTGAGGGGGGCGGCAATCAGGGGGGCAGGCATCGCGCTGGCGATCGTCCTGGCCGCGGGCTGCGCCCATTCCGTCGAGGTTTCCCAAGACTCGGCCCTGCTGACGACGGTACCGCCGACCACCAGCACCACCAGCACCACGAGCACCACGATTCCCGGGTGTCCCGAGGCGACGACCACGACCGGCGATTCGCTGACCCAGCTGGCGACGCCCACCGCGGCCGCCCTGGCGTACTCGGCCATACCCGGTGGGCCGGCCGTGGGACACCTGAAGGAGCCGTGGGGCGGTCCATCGACCCGGCCGGTGCTCGGCCAACAGAACGGCTGGATCCAGCTCCGGCTCGACAGCCGTCCCAACGGTTCGTCTGGTTGGGTGCCCGCCCAAAGTCTGACGTTCAGCACCACCCCGTACCACATCGTCATCTCGGTCTGCCAACGCAACCTGACCCTGTATCAAGGGGCGCTCCCGGTGTATTCGGCGCCCGTCGGGGTGGGCCGGCCGCAGTGGCCGACGCCGACCGGTGCCTCGTTCGTCGATGCCATCGTGGCGACGCCCAAGCGCCAGCAGTACATCTACGGCCCGACGGTCCTGATCCTCGGGACGCATTCGAACGTGTTCACCGAGTTCGATGGCGGGGATGGCACGGTGGCTATCCACGGGTATCCCTCCGACCCCGGATCCACCAGGGGCGTGGCATCGTCGCACGGCTGCGTCCGGGTCAGCCCCGAGACCATCAATGCCATCAAGGTGGTGCCGGTCGGCACCCCCGTGGACGTCGTCGCGTAGTCAGACGACCAAGGCGCTGGCCCGGGCCAGTGCCGCGGCCAGCAACTTGGCGTCGAGGGGCTTCGACAGGTAGTCATCCATTCCTGCCTGCAGGCAGTCCTCCCGATCACCGACCATGGCCGAGCTGGTCATGGCGATGATGGGCGTGGTGCGCGCCGGGCCTTCGAGGCCGCGGATCCGGCGCGTGGCTTCGTAGCCGTCCATATCCGGCATCAGGCAATCCATCAGCACCGCGTCATAACGGGTCCGCTGAACCGCCCGCAGCGCCTCGTCACCGCTGGTGGCCATGTCGACCTGATAACCCAGCTTCTCCAGGTAGAGCGAGGCCACCAACCGGTTCACCGGCGCGTCGTCGGCCAGCAACACCCGCGGCCGGGCCGCGACCGCGGGGGAGTCGCCAACGGCGCCAACGCCGTCAACGCCGTCAAGGTCGTGAAGGTCGACCGGCGGCGATGAACGACCCCATTGCGGCTCCGGCTCGTCATCGGCCGCGACCGGTGATGTGGCCTGGGCAAACGGCACCTCGAACCAGAACGTGCTGCCCTGACCAGGCGTGCTGGCGAAGTCGAGGACACCGCCCATCATCGCCACCAGTTGGCTGCAGATCGCCAGACCCAAACCCGTCCCGCCGTAGCGGCGGGTGGTGGAACTGTCCGCCTGGCCGAACGCCCCGAGCACCCGTGACCGCAGCTCCGGATCGATCCCGATGCCGGTGTCGGCGACGGTGATGCGCACCCGGCTACCGCCGATGGCGCTGGCAACGACGGTGACGGTGCCCGCGTGGGTGAACTTGATGGCATTGCCAACCAGATTCGCAAGGACCTGGCGTAGGCGCACGGGATCCCCCCGCACCCGTTGGGGCAGGGCCGGGTCCAGGTCGACATAGAGGCTCAGGCCCCGGTCGCGGGCGGTCACGGTCATGGCGTTGGCCACACTGGCCAACGAGGCACCCAGGTCGAAATCGACCTCCTCCAAGTCGAGCTTGCCCGCCTCGATCTTGGAGAAGTCGAGGATGTCGTTGATGATGACCATCAGGTTCTCGCCGGAGTCCCGGATGGCCTGGAGGTACTTGCGCTGGGCCTCGTCGACCTCGGTTTCGAGCAGCATTCTCGACATGCCGAGCACCCCGTTCATCGGCGTGCGGATCTCGTGGCTCATGTTGGCCAGGAATTGGGACTTCAGTCGTGACGCCTCGATCGCCTGGTCACGGGCCTCCCGGATGGCGATCTCGACCTCACGCCGCTCCGAGATGTCGCGAAATACGATCACGGCCCCGGCAACCTGGTCGTCGGCGAGTATGGCCGAGGCGGTGAACGCCACCGGCAGCGACGCCCCGTCACTGCGCTCGAACTCCGTGTCGTCGCGGCGGAGCGTCTCGCGGCTGGCGATCACTTGAAGCGCGGGAACGAGGAGGAACTCGGGGGTCGCCCCGCCGACGGCCTGGTCGTGGCCGAGCATCCGCGATGCGGCGGGGTTCATGAACGTCACGTTCCCCGACTGGTCGAGGGCGCAGACGCCCTCACCCAGGCTCGACGTGATGGCGGCCAGGCGCTCGCGTTGGAAGCGTCCCTCCCGGTAGTTGTGGCCGTTGGTCAGCGCACCCGCACCCACCGCAGCCAGCGCCTCGAGCAGCGCCTTGTCGGCCGCGTCGAAGGGCTCGGTGCGACTGCGGCCTGAGACGATCAACCATGACGGCTCACCGTTGACCAGCATGGCCACGCCCAGTTGGGAGGCGTCGGGGGCGACGGAGCTGACCGCCGCATGCGGGCAGCGCAGCAGGCTGCGCGCCGACTCGAGGATCGTGCCGCGCACGTCGCCTTCGCCAAGCGACCGGTTGGCTTCGAGGGCCGCGTCGAACAACCCGAGCAGCCGAGCCCGGTCGTGGCGTGCCTGGAAATGGCCCTTCAGGACCTGCCGGAGGATGAGCAGGGGCAGCACGGCGACGGGGAGTGACCAGTGGTAGGCGGAGACGGCCAAGGAGCTCATGGTGGCCAGGGCGATGCATGAGCCGACCAGGCTGACCCGGATCTCCATGCCGTCGAGCGCCCGGCGCCAGGGAGTGCCGAGGCTGGTGACGATGGCGGCGATGGCGGCGCCGTTGACGAGGGAGAAGACCACGGCGCCGGCGACGGCCGCCCCCAGCTCGGGCACGGTAAGCCGGGGCGTCGGGGGCGCAATCAGGTGGGTGACGAGCAGGCCCAGGCCGGCCGACGTGACGAACTGGCCCCAGTTGAACACCGACTTCACGAGCGGACGGCGCCGTACACCCTGGGCGATGGCGGTCCCGAGGGCAAACACCAAGATGCCGCCCCATACCGGCAGCAGGAGGGCCGCGATGATGAAGAACCCTTCGTCGAGGTTCAGGGCCTCGGATTGCCCGTCGCGGTACATCACCAGCGGCCACACCCAGGTCGCGGCCACCATGATCGTGAGGGTGGCGAAGATGGCGATCTGGTTGCCGTCCAAGAGCGGGCTGTTCACGAAGGCCACGAGAGCGATCGCGAAGGTGATGCACCCGCTGACGACAGCAACGGCAATGACGGCCCTGGTTCGCCGGGAGATCTTCACACCACTCCTAACGAGGACAGCCGGCACTCGACGCGGGGGTCAGTTCCACGCCGAGCCATTCCAGGCGGAACCGTTCCATGCCGACCCGTTCCAAGCGGACCCGTTCCACGCCGAGCCATTCCAGGCGGAACCGTTCCACGCCGACCCGTTCCACGCCGAGCCGTTCCAGGCGCTGCCATTCCAGGCGCTGCCATTCCAGGCCGACCCATTCCAGGCCGACCCGTTCCAGGCCGACCCATTCCAGGCCGACCCGTTCCACGCCGACCCGTTCCAGGCGCTGCCGTTCCACGCCGACCCGTTCCACGCCGACCCGTTCCAGGCGCTGCCATTCCACGCCGAGCCGCTCCACGTGGTCGCGAGCGAGACGGGAATCAGGGGCAGTGCCGGAAGCAGCGGGGCGGTCTGCTGCAGGCTGACGTTTTGCGCCAGCGCGGCCCAATAGGCGTTGAGCGAGCCATGGCCATCGACGAACGGGTTGCCCACCGGCCCGTTGGTCGCCCCTCCTAGCAGCTTGGCCTTGAGGGCATCGGGCTGATGGGCGATCGTCCCGTCCTGGAGCGCCAGTGCCGCCGCGCCGCTGGTGATGGCGGCGCTGAACGAGGTACCGGAACCGACGAAGTTGGCGCTGCCGATGCGGGCCGAGGGGTACGCCCGATCGAGGGTGGAGCCGGCAACCCGGAGGCTGACGACGGAGCGTCCCGAAGCCACCAGGTCGGGCTTGAACCAGCCGTCGGGAGTGGTGGGACCAACGCTGCTGAAGTCCGCCATCGTGTCGTCGGCCACGCTGGCGGTGCCGTGGTCGTCCAGCGCGCCCACCGTGATGACGAGCGGGTCATCGCCCGGAGTGAGGATGGTGCCGTTGAACGGCCCGGCGTTCCCGGCCGACGCGACCACCGCAACGCCGCTGCGCCAAGCCGCTTCGACCGCCATGTCGAGGGGGTTCAGCACCGTCGACGCGAACGGGGCGGCGCCGAGGGACATGTTCAGCACCCCGATGTGATCACTGGCCTGATGGTCGACGACCCAGCCGACGCCCAGGAGGAGGGTCGCCAAATCCGTCTTTCCCGACGACCCCGCCACCTTCACCGACACCAGGTCGGCTCCCGGCGCCTCACCGGAGTACTGGCCCCCGGAGGACGCACCGTTGCCCGCGATGAGCCCGGCGACGAAGGTCCCGTGGCCGTAGCTGTCCCGGAAGGGATTGTTCTCGCCGCTCAGGTCGACGCCACCGACCAGGCGTCCCGCGAAGTCGGGGAGGTTGGCGACGCCCGTGTCGAGCACCGCCACTCGGACCCCTTGGCCGGTGTTGCCACTGGCGGCGAGCTGGCTGGCACCGGTCGCGGCGGGGTACACGGCGGCCGGCGGCCGGCCGGGGCTGCCCGTGCCACCCTCAGCGACCGAGACCGGCACGTCTGGAGTGACGACCACGCCAGGAATGGCCCCCAGCGCACCGAGGAGGACCGAGGGGACGTCAGCGACGATTCCGCCGACAACCGGGAGGGCGTTGACGACCTGGCCACCGAGGCCGGTCACGAGGGTGCTGGCACCGGCGATGCCCGGTCCCGTGACGATGACCCGGCTCGTGGGCAACCCCAGGAGGCTCGCCGACGCCGACGCCGGCGCGGGCGACAGGGGAACAATGACCATGGCCAAGGCCATGGCGGCGGCGGTGACCGCCGAGCGACGACGCCCGAACATTCGACCAAGGCCCGAAAGCGGCCGCGAATGGCGAGCGTTGCCCGTCGACCCCTGAGCGCCCAAAATTGCACCACCTATCTAGAGACACCCCGACGGTGAGGCTTCGGCGCAGTCTCCCCAGATCTGTAGGAGGGCAGGCGGGATTTTCCGGTTTTATTTTGCCGGTCGCATCCGGCGCAGGAGCTCACCTGGGCCGACGACCGACGCCCCCAGTTCCTGGACCCGCCGCACCAGGTCGCGGTCCGACGTGACGACGGTGAGCGTCCCGGGGTCGGCGTCGGCCCCCACTTCCTCGACGATGCGGTCGTCCGCCGCGTTCGGGCCATTCCTCCGGGCGTAGAGGACCTCGACCCCCCCATGGCGCCCCGGCGGGAGATCGGGGACTTTTCCCCCTTCGAATGCCACCGCGATCTCATCGCCACTGTCGGCCGCCAGTTCCTGCAGCCGGGCCGTCAACCGCCGAGCCGCCCCCGCCCGGTCGCGCCACCACCCGTCGGGGCGCGAACCGATGACGTTCATGCCGTCGACCAGCCACCGCATGAGCTCAGGTCTGGTGCATCGAGCGCACCGCCGCCGACAGGGCGTCGGCGTCGAGCACATCGGCCATGAGGCCGATCTGCTCCTCCCAGACGTCGTCGGGCACGTCGGCCTTCACGTCGTCGTCCAGCACGTGGTACACGTCGAGGCCCAACTGGGCCCCAGCCAGGGCGCCTGCGTAGGCCGGGTCCCCCAGGATCACCGTCTCGGCTGAGATCTCGGCCGCCTCCGGGTCAGGAGCGCCGAGCAGTACGAGCAGCGACTTGGGGTCGTTGGCTTGGGCGAGCCGGAAGATTGCCTCCTGGCTCTGCAGGTCCATGGCTCCAGACGCAGTTCAGACGAAGCACTCGGTGGCTACGAAGGCCACCTGGGCCCCCGCAGCGGTGGCGCAGGCCGCAATGGCCAGCCCCGAGATGCCGTCGCGCTCACCAAGGGCGATCACCAACCGGTCCTTGAGCACGGGTCTCAACTCACCCCCTTCGCTTGTTCGTCGACCCATTGGTTGAGTCGCAATGGCGTGAGCGCCGGGTCGGCCAGGCGGGCCACCTCTTTGCCGTCACGGAACAAGAGGAAGGCGGGCATGCCCATGATGCTGAGTTCCATGCACAACCGCCGGGCCTTGGGCGCCTCGAGCTTGACGACCTTGACCCGGCCAGCGTACTTCTCGGCCAGGGTCGTGACATGGGGGTTCAGCGCCAGGCAGGGGCGGCAGTCGGGGCCCCAGACGTCGACCAGCACCGTGCCCTCGGCCACCAGATCCTTGAAGTTGTCCCGGGTCGCCTCGACGACGGCGGTGGCGCCTTCTGTGTCGCTCATGACGCTCTTCTCACTGAAGGCGGCCGTTCCTTTCGAGCAGGACGCTCATTCCATCGGACAACTGGCACACCCGCCCAAGGAACAAGCTTCCCTTGGCGATGAGCATCACTCTATTCGCCCCGCCCGTCGTTAGGCGGTCCACGGCGTGGGGGAGGTAACACAGCGACGACGCCAGGTGGCCCTGCGTGGGGCTGAAACCGGGCATCCCGCGCTCGGCCACGAACGCCGGGATCTGGTCCTTGGCGATGTCGCCCTTGCGGGCCGCCAGGGCGGCGATGGTCCGGTAGTTGCGCTCGGGAACGTTGCCCGAGCCCTGGGGCTCGGTGACCTCGGGGTTGTGCAACTCGGTGGCGTAGTCGTCGACGTCGGTCATGGCCAGGCCGAGGCGGGTGCGCGGCACACCCGCCAGCGCCTCCATGACCTGGGGGTTGGAACCGCCCGCCGACACCTTGTGGCGACCTACCCCGTCGAGGCGAATTCGGGGCGAGACGCCGTCGTCGGCCTGCACCAGGGCGGCGGCGCCGCCGAGCACGTCCTCCAGGATCGGCATTCCCGCCTTGAGGTGACCCTGGAACTTCATCCCCAGCTTCGCCATGCACCCACCGCCGACCACCGCCACCCGCCGGAACACTCCGGAGGAGACCAGGCTGGCGGCGATGACGAGGGCGGGCACGGGCGCGGCACAGAAGTTCTTGATGTCCGCCCCCGACGCCTCGCTGAGGCCTGCCGCCTCGGCCACCGCCTTGGCCATGTTGCCCCCGCCACGCTGGTAACGGTCCCCGATGGCCTCCTCACCGCAACCCAGCACGTAGTCCACCGACGCCGGGTCGATCCCGCTGCTCTCCAGGAGATGCAACAGGGCCAGCGTCGCGGTCGCCTTGGCCGCCAGGTTGTCGATCAGCACGTGCGCCGACAGCGCCTCGTCACCAACCTGGCCGCACCGGAAGGCGGCGCGGTCGGCAATCACGTCGAGGGCGCCCGCTTCGGAGGCCACGGCGTGCACATCACCTTGGGCCCGCTCGACGCGCTCGAGGTCGAGGCGCTTGGCCAGCGGGTGGCGGGCCAGCGCCGCCGCCGCCTGGGCCGCGGCGTCGCTCGACAGGGTCAGCAGGTCGAAGTCGTCCATTGCCGCCAGCAACCCCAGGAACTCCTCCTCGGGCATGATCTCGCCTGCGCGGCTCCAGCGCGTCGCCCCGGCAAGGTCGCTCCACGGCCGGGCCGGAAGGTCGCGTGGGTGAAGGGCGTTGATGTAGGCCTGGTTGGCCGGATAGGCCAGGGCCTGGGAAAAGGGGCGCAGCGCGGCTGCGAACGCCGCCGCCACGTTCGGGTCCTTGGGCAGCTCACGACGGGGCTTGGATCCGTGGCGAGCCAGCAACGGAACATGGGCCAGCACCTGGGCAGCGGCCGAAATCACGACATCAGGCACGGGCCTCCTCGGGCACTTCGAACACGGTGGGTTGATGGACGGTCGTCGCCAGCGCCTCCAGGGCCCGATCGAGCAGGCGGCGACGCCACGCCTTCTCGGCCTCGGGAGTGAGGGACGGGTCGCCCGTCGGGTACGGAATACCACGCGTGGGCACGATGCGTGGTGCCCCGACCCGCTCGGCGATCGAGATCAGGTTGCACAGCAGCACGGTCGGGATACCCGCCCGCTCCAGTTCCTTCGCCAGCGTTGCCCCGCAACGCGTGCCCGTTCCTCACGTGGCCGTGAGGATGGCGGCCCGGGCCCCGGAGTGGCGGAGGTCGGCGGCCCATTCGATGCCGAAACGGCGGGCGTTGGCCACCGAGGTGCCGTTGCCGGTCGTCACGAAGTACTCGGCGAACAGGGAACCGACGGCGCCGTCGGCCACTAGCTGGCGCCCGACGTCGAGCGGCAGGATGCGGTGGGGATCGTCGTTGGCATACGCGGTGGAGAACCCACCGTGGATCGACCGCCACTCCCCCGCCATCAGGGCGTCGAGGTTTCCGATCGGGTAACGCAACCACCGGGTGGCCCGGGCCGACTCGAGGGCGCCGGGATTGTCGTCGGGGACCAATCCGCCCTCGGTCACCAGGGCGACCATCGCGGTCGTCAGGTCCTCCACCGGTGCCGCGGGCGTCACCTGGTCGAACCGGGGCAGCGGGATCTCGGTGGCCGTGTGGTCGCCGGCGAGACGAACCAGCGCCAGGTCGACAGCCCGTTCGGCCGCGCGGGCGTCGGCCATGACCGTCAGTCGGGCCAGCTTGCCGATGCGGCCGTCGGCCGCGGTCAGGGGTTCGTGGCGGAGAAGCTTTGTTACGGCGCCGGCGAGGCGGTCGAGCGATGGCGCCATGCGGCGGGCCACCTCGCCGCTGGCGACGACCGGGGTGGCGCCCGCCTCGTCCAGTCCCGGGTTGTCCTCGTGCATGGAGGCCACGGCCAGCCAGCCCGCGTCGTGAGCCGCGGCGGCCACCCGGGCACACGCCAGGCCGTAGCGGCCGCTGGTGAAGGCGGGCCCGGCCGCGACCAGATCCACACCGCCGCCCACACCGCCGTCCACGTCACTGCCCACACCGCCGTCCACGTCCACGGACCGGATCAGGTCGATGATTGCGGGGACGATGCCCGACGCGACATCGTCGCCGCACCACACCGTCGCCACGATCTCGTGCTCGGGACCGAGCAGTTCCGCCAGCCGGCGTCCCGGGCCGACCGGTCCCATGACGAGGGTGGGTCCGGAGCCGGCCGAGTCCTCGCCCCCGACGCCGGCGAAGAACTGGTTGATGTAATGGACGATGTTCGCCACAGTCAGACGGTACTCAACCGGCCCGGGCGGTCACCCGTCCCCAGCCCAGCGGGCTGAGGGCGCAGTACACCACCGCCGTGGGGACCTCGAATGCCGATGTGGCCGGAGCGTGCACCAGCGCGAACTCGTCGCCCCCGAGTGCTCTGTCCATCGTGGGGAGTTGCAGCCGGTGGTCGTAGTTGCCAGTGCTGACCATGGCGGTTGCCTTCTCCGGTGCCACGACGATGGATGGGCCGGTGCCGTCGATCCCGGCCATCTCGGCATAGAGCCCGACCGCCTCGATCCCGAGGTCGGCCAGCGCGTCCATCTTGAGGGCCATGTCGGCGTCGGCGTTGCCGCCCCCCTCCTTGGTGACCAGGGCGGCGTCGAACCCCGCGGCGGCGCACACCTTGGCGGCGAAGGCCGAGACCAGTTCTTTGGCGGCCTGGTTGACCGGTTCCGGGCAGATCACCAGGCCCGCGAAGTCGAGGTCATGGCCGTGGCGGCGGCGCAGCTCGTTGACGACCGGGTGGTTCTGGTGCATGTACGTCGGGTTCTTCAGGGCCGGATGGCCGAACTGGCCACTCACCACGGCGCCGTCGTCGAGCTCGCCGGGGTCGAGCAGGGTGGGCAGCGACGAGCCGAAACTGCGTCCGTAGACAAAGACGTCCTTGAACAAGCCCTGGGTCTGCAGGTTGGTGACGGCGCCGATGCGAGGCCGGTCGCCACGGATGGGCGACGGCGACGGGAGTTCCTCGATCTCGTCGGGTTCGGCGTCGAGCGCCGCTTCCGCCAGCCGAGCCGCCAGCCGCAGCGAACCCGCGCGGAGGGCGGCGTCGACGTGTTCCCAGCCGGCATCGGGCGCCGGGGTGAACTCGACGACCAAGTTGTGGGTCGCGCCCAGCGGCGACAGCGCGGCGGCGGGGCCGCTCAGGTCGACCAGTGCCTCCTGGGCCCTCGGCAGGAAACCGGCCGCCACCACCGCCGCCCCGCGCAGTACGTGGGTCTCACCTTCGCCTTGGGTCCGGGCAGGCCCGACGAAGCCGGGAAAGATCCCGGCGCCACCCGGGCCCTTGGTACGGGGTTCGACGGCGTCGAGGACCTTGACGATCCGCGCCGATTCGCCGGGTGAGACCCAGGTGAGCCGCACCGAGGCGAGCGCCGGGTGGGCCATGATGCCCTCGGCCTCGTCGGTCGAAACCACGAGCTCGCCGTCCGCGAAGGTCGTTCGCGCGCCCAGTGCGACGCGTTGGACGTGGTGGATCAACCGGGTCAGCGCCATCACCTCCATACTTGCACTCCCGGCACGATTGCTCCGCGGCGCATCGCGGCTGGTCACGGCCCTGAGACAGTGTTACGGTCTCGGTCCACCTGGGATCCCCGAGGCCGCGAAGGGTGGTGGCGGCGGGGAGGGAGGAGGCCGGTATGTTGACCGCTGGGACCGCTGCGACCGCTGAGGGGACTGCGACCGCCGGGAGCGCCGGACTCGGCGCGACCACTACGACCGCCGGGAGCGCCGGGAGCGCTGGGAGCGCTGGACTCGGCGCGCCGAGCGTGCAGATCGTCATCCGCCGGCGGCAGGTGCTGTCGGTCCTGGTGAGCGTGGCGGTGGTCGCCGCCGTGCTG
>JAUTXM010000293.1 GCA_030838025.1 Acidimicrobiaceae bacterium | reverse complement strand
GAGTTGATCACCAAGGAACTTGGTCGCCAGGCGTCGCCCGCCACGCCGACCACCGCGGCCGGGGTGGCGGCCGTCGAGTCCGCCCTGGAGGCGGATCATTTGCCGACCGCGGGCCTGCACATGATCGATGGTTCCGGTCTCGACCGCGGCGACCGGGCCACCTGCCAGCTGATCCTCGCGGCGCTCGTCCGAGGTGGACCCGACGGTGCCATCGGCCAGGGCCTGGCCGTCGCCGGGAAGTCCGGAACCCTCATCCGTCGCATGGTCGGGACTCCGGCGGCGGGGCGACTCAAGGCCAAGACGGGCAGCCTTGACGGCGTTGCGGCACTGAGCGGCTTCGTGACCCCCGCGGCCGGCTCCGTTGCCGCCACCGGCGCGCCCGGCGCGACCGGCGTGGCCTTTTCCCTCATCTCCAACGCCACGCTGAGCCTGAGCGCCGGTGACGCCCTCGGCGACCGGGTCGGCGTGGCCTTGGCCCAGTTCCCGCAGGCCCCGCCGATCGCCGACCTGTCCCCGCGGCCCGCCCGTTGAGTGACTGCGCATGAGCCGCCGCATGCCCATGTTTCCGTTGGGCACCGTCTTGGTGCCGCACGGGATCCTCCCGTTGCACGTGTTCGAGCCCCGGTACCGGGTGCTCATGTTCGATTGCCTGCGCGGTGAGCCGGAGTTCGGCGTGGTCCTGATCGAGCGGGGTTCGGAGGTCGGCGGCGACGATCAGCGTTTCGCCGTGGCGACGGTCGCCCGCATCGTCGAGGCGACGGAGCTGGCCGACGGGCGATGGGTCGTGTTGGCCCTTGGTGGCCGCCGGATCGACGTGCGGGAGTGGTTGCCCGAGGACCCGTACCCCGTTGCCCTGGTGGACGAGCGGGCCGAGCTGCCGTGGCCTGTGGGCGACGCGGGTGCGGCCGGTGCCGCGGGTGCGGCCGCTGCCGCCGGTGCCGCGGGTGCGGCCTTGGCGGCGGCTGAGCGAGCGGTGCGGCGAATGCTGGCGCTGGCGGCCGAGCTGGGCGAGGAGGTGGCCCCGGCGGACGTCGGGTTGTCCGACGACCCGGTCGTGGCGGCCTGGCAACTGCTCGCCGTCGCCCCCATCGCCAGCCTCGACAAGCAACGTCTTCTCGGCACCGACGACCACATCGAACGTCTCCGCGCCCTCGAGCAGATGGCCGAGGAACATGCGGTTTTACTCGCCTATCGTCTCAAACGGGAATAATGGTCACCCAACAGCCCCGATACGCCCGAGATGAGGTTGCCTTGGCAGTACCTCGAGACACCAAAAAGTCGGGCAAGGACGAGAGCCTGCCGGCTGAGTTCAAAGAGCTCGTCAACCTGATCGTCACCTATGCCAAGCAGCAGACGATCGATCCGCTCAAGCTGCTGCTTCGGTGGGTCGCCTTTGGCGTGGCCGGGGCGCTGATGATCAGCCTCGGGTTCCTGTTGGCCGGGGTCGGCCTGCTGCGAGCCGTCCAGGGCGAGACCGGCCACCACCTGACCGGCAACTGGTCGTGGGTGCCGTACCTGATCGTGGTGGTTTTCCTAGGCGCGGTGATCGGGCTCATGGTGCGCCGCATCTCCCATGGGCCAGGGAGCAAGGAGCGCTGATGGCGAAGAAGACCGATCCGCCGGTGACCAAGGCCGACATCGAGGCCAAGCTGCGCGAGATCAAAGGTGACGCCGACGAAGCGGTCGACAACGCCAAGCCGATCGTCGAGATCGCAGCCATCGGTGGGGTGATCCTGCTGATCCTCTTGGCCTACTTCCTTGGTCGAAGGAAGGGGAAAAAGAAGACCACGGTGGTCGAAATCCGTCGCGTATGAGCTGGCTCATTCGGCTGGCCATGCGCCGTGGGTGGCGCCATGGGGTCGTCAACGGCAATAAAGCATGGTTGTATGCCGGCGGTGCGGCGTTGGTGCTGCGGATGGCGCAGCGCGCCTTCGCCAAGGAGGAGTCGGTGGTGTACCGCGAGGTGCTCCGGGCGGGAGAACGCATCGTGATCACCCACGAACCTCCGGCCTGAGCTGTTACCTCCTCCGATCGGTACAGGTATCACCTGCGAACGCCGGTCCGGTGGTGATCCATCGGCGACAATGGAGCGGTGAAGGTCCTTCTCCGCAATCCGAGGCGCGAAGTGGAAGTGGCTGCCCCGGTGCGGGTCCATGCGCTGCTCGAGCGACTCGGCATCAACCGCGAGTCAGTCCTCGTCATCGTGGGTGACACGCTCGTCACCGGCGACGCCTTGTTGTCCGACGACGGCACCGCCATCGAGATCCGCCCCGTGATCTCGGGCGGCTGCGGACCTTCTGGCGGCGCGGTCGGGCAGGGCGGCGGCGCGGTCGGGCGGGGCGGCGGCGCGGCGTGAAATGCCGGGTGTGCCGGGAGCCGGCCGTCATCGAGGTCCGTCGTCACAATGCCGGGTTCTGCCAGCCGTGCTTTCTCAAGCACTGCCGCGACCAGGTGTCGCGGGCCATCGACGACTTCGACATGATGGGCCCGACGGATCGGGTCCTGGTGGCGGTCTCGGGCGGAAAGGACTCGCTCGCCCTGTGGGACATCCTCCTCGCCCTCGGGTACCAGGTCGACGGTCTGTATCTGGGCCTGGGGATCGGGGAGTACAGCGGATCTTCGGGGACCTTCACCCGGGACTTCGCGGCCCGCCGGGGCCTGAAGCTGATCGAAGTGGACATCCCTTCGGAGTTTGGGTTCGACATTCCTTCCGGGGCCCGGGCGGCCAAGCGTGCGCCGTGTTCGGCGTGTGGTCTGTCAAAGCGCCACCTGTTCAACCAGGCCGCGGTGGACCACGGCTACGACGTGGTCGCGACCGGGCACAACCTGGACGACGAAGCGGCGGTGTTATTCGGCAACGTGCTGCGGTGGGAGACGGCGTACCTGGGGCGCCAGGCTCCGGTGCTGCCTGGGACTAATGGCTTTGTCCGCAAGGTCAAGCCGCTGATCCGCATGGGGGAACGGGAGATGGCGGCGTACTGCGTGCTGTCGGGGATCGACTACATCGTCGAGGAATGCCCAATGGCCGTGGGCAACAAGCACCTCGGCTACAAGGACGCGCTGAACCAGATCGAGGTGCAATCGCCGGGAACGAAGGCCGCGTTCTACTTCAGCTTCCTCGATCGGGTGTCGCCATTGTTCACCGGGATCGCCGAGGAGGAACGTGAGGGGCTGCAGCCCTGTGCCGGTTGCGGCTCCCCCACCACGGGGGAGTGGTGCGCATTCTGCAAGCTGGTCGCCAAGGCGGCGCCCGTGCCCTCGGGTGCGGCCGGCGGGGCGGGTGCGGCCGGCGGGGCGGGTGCGGCTGGTGTGGTGGGTGCGGCTGGCGGGGCGGGTGCGGCCGGCGGGGCTTTGGTCGGTACCGATGTGTTGGCGGCGTCAGTGGATGGACCGGCGGACGCGGCGTGAGCCAGCCGGTCGGAGAGGACGGGTCACCAGCCGTCCAGTCTCAGGCGGCTGACGACCGGCGGCCGTTCGTCGTCGGCGACCGGGTCATGCTGCTGGACAGCAAGGATCGCCGGTACCTGCAGACGCTGTCGGTAGGCGGTGAGTTCCACGCCCACGCCGGACCGGTGAGCCACGACGACCTGATCGGCCGGCCCGAGGGCGTGGTCGTGCGCTCCAGCCGGGGCGGCAGCTATACCGCAGTTCGCCCAACCTTGGCCGAGGTCATCCTCAAGATGCCCCGCGGGGCCCAGGTGATCTATCCGAAGGATCTCGGCCCGATCCTGATGCTGGCCGACATCTTCCTAGGAGCTCGGGTGCTGGAGGCGGGGGTGGGGAGCGGGGCACTGTCGATGACGCTGCTGCGGGCGGGAGCGGACGTGGTCGGCTACGAGTTGCGGGAGGACTTCGCCAACCGGGCCCGGGCCAATGTGGTGAGCTTTCTCGGTCCCGAGGTGCTCGGCCGGTACCGGGTCGAACTTCGCGACGTCTACGACGGGATAGACGAGCAGAACCTGGACCGCATGATCCTCGACCTCCCCGAGCCCTGGCGGGTGGTCAAACACGCCGAGACCGCGTTGCGGCCGGGCGGCATTCTCGTGGCCTACCTCCCCACGATCGGCCAGGTGGCCCAACTGCGCGAGGCGATGGATGACAGCGGACTCGGGATGGCGGAGACGGTCGAGGTTCTCCAGCGGAGTTGGCACATCGATGGGCCGTCAGTGCGGCCGGACCATCGGATGGTGGCCCATACCGGCTTCCTGACCGCGGCCCGGTTGCTGGCCGGCAAGAGCGGCGGCCGGCCCAGCGCGCCCTACGCCCAGGCGAAATGGGATCAGCGGCGCCGGGGATCATGGCCCGACCGGTCGGGGTACGAGCCGTCCGAGCCGGAGCCGGAGCCGGAGCCGGGGCCGGAGCCGCAGGCGGAGCCGGGGCCGATGCCGAAGCCGGAGCGGGAGCGGGGGTCTCGCCGGGAGCGTGGGTCCGGGTCTGGGTCTGAGCGTGACTTCGGCTTTGGCCCTGAGCGTGACGACGGGCCGGGGCGTGAGCGTGAGTCCGGGTGTGGGCGTGAGGACGGTGCGTTGGGCGGCGGAGCCGGGATGTGAACCTCCTCGACCTCGTCATATTTATCCTGGCGGTGGCTGCGGGCGTCGGCGGGTACCGGTTGGGCTTCCTCGCCCGGGCGGTGTCGTGGATCGGGCTCGGGATCGGCATCTACGCCGCCGCCCGCTTCCTTCCCCAGATCATCCGCTGGATCAGCCCCGGGAAGCCCTCGGAACGGCTCCTGATCGCCTTCATGGTTCTTATCGGGGGGGCGCTGGCTGGTCAGGCATTGGGCCTCGTTGCGGGCGCCCGGCTCCATCGGGCGTTGCCGATCGGCCCCATCCGGTACCTCGACCGCGGCGTCGGTGCCGGCGTCGGCGCCCTCGGCGTGCTGGTCGCCCTGTGGCTACTGCTTCCTTCGATCGCGACCGTTCCCGGTTGGCCAGCCCGTGCCGCCCGGTCCTCGTCGATCAGCGTGTGGGTCGACGCCCACTTTCCCCGAGCTCCCGATGCGCTGCAGGTCTTGCGACGCCTGGTCGGCCCCGACGCCTTCCCGCAGGTCTTCGACTCGCTCCACAGCGGCGAGACGCTCGCCTCACCACCCGCGTCGACCGGGATGAGCGCGGCCGCCGACGCTTTGGTCCAGCACTCCACGGTCAAGGTAGAAGGGCAGGCGTGCAACCGGATCCAGGACGGCAGCGGCTTCGCCGTCGCCACCGATCTGATCGCGACCAACGCGCACGTGGTCGCCGGCGAGGGTCGTGGACGCACCAAGGTTCAGCTGCTCAACGGCTCCAAGCTGGCGGCGACAGTGGTTCTGTTCGACCCCAACCGCGACCTGGCCCTGCTTCGGGTGCCGGGGTTGGGTCAGGTGCCCCTGGCCCGGGCGGAAGGCAAGGTCGGCGAGACCGGTGCCGTGTACGGCCATCCCAACGGCCAGGATGCGCTGTTCGTGGCGCCGGCCGAGATCGCCCAGAACGTGACTGCGGTGGGACGGGACCTCTACGACAGCCATCAGACCAGCCGGAACGTCTACATCCTGTCGAGCGTGCTCCATCCGGGTGATTCGGGGGCGCCGTTGGTCAATCAGGCGGGAGCGGTTCTCGGTGTCGCGTTCGCCATCGCTCCGGACCGGCCCACCACCGCCTACGCCTTAGCGAGCAGCGAACTCGACGCCGTCCTACGCCAACCACTCGGCGGTGCCGTGGGTACGGGTCCGTGCTTGAGCTGAGCCTCCCTCGTGAGCAGCACGACTGCCCGTTGTCAAGGGAGTTAGGGGATTCGGAGCGAAAAAGGTTCAATTGGATGTATCGCCCCGGCCCCACGGGCGTCAGTTCAACATGTCGAACACTTGGCGAGCCGTGGTACCGCCCCGGAGGGCGATGCGACTGGCCCCTCCAAGTACGCTTCGGCTGATGAGGGCGGCCGCCGACCATCCCGCTGGTGGGTCGGCGCGCCCGGACTTCGCCGAGCTTGTCAAGCTGGCCCGGGACGGCGATCTCCAGGCCAAAGAAGCGCTCGTCGAGGCGCTGCAGCGGTTGGTTTGGCACACCATCGGAGACTTCGGGCTCTCCAGGGACGACCGCCAGGACGTCTTCGCGGGGACGTTCTGCCGCTTGTTCGAGCGGTTGCATACCATCCGCGAGCCGGAACGCCTCCCCGGATGGATCGCGACCACCGCCCGCAACGAGGCGCACACCTTGCTGCGGGCTCGTGGCCGGGTGGTCGTCTCCGACGAGCCTCTCGAGCGCGAGGACAGCGAGCCGTCGACCGACGATCGGTTGGTCGAGCGCGAGGTTCGCGTCGCCTTGCACACGGCATTTCGGGCGCTGCCCCGCAACTGCCGAGAACTGCTCCGCCTCCTGACCGCGATGCCCCGTCTCTCCTATGAGGAGATCAGCGAGCTCCTCGCCATGCCGCACGGCAGCATCGGCCCCACGCGCCAACGCTGCCTCGACCGACTTCGGAGTGCGCCGGAGTTCCGCCCCTTTATTGAAGGAGGACAGCCTTGACCCACTTCGACCTTTCCGACGACGACGGCCTGCTGGCGCTCCTCTCGGAATCCCTCGACCGGGCCGATCCGGTTCCCGCTGATGCGGTGCGTGCGGCCAAGGCAGTCGCTCAGCTCAGTGACGTCGACGCCGAGCTGGCAGAACTTGTGGCCGACAGCCTCGTCGGCGATGCCGCGCTGCTGTTCCGCCACGATGTGACCATGGAGTCCCGGGGCGAGCCGTCGGACCGTCTCGTGACGTTCGCCACACCTCAGGTCAACGTGGACCTCGACCTTCAGGCGGACGGACGGACGGTGGTCGGAGCCATCACGCCCCCCATGTCCGTCGACGTGGACCTCGAGACGACCGGCCAGATGGTCAGGGCCCGGACCGACGAACTGGGTCGGTTCCACCTGACCACCAGTCCAGGTCGCTGCCGGTTGCGCATCCACGCCCACGAGGGGGCGGTCGTCACCCCTTGGATCACGAGGTAGCACCGGCGTCATCACAGCCGATGCAGATGAATGCGGCCGCGACCGCTGGGTCCTGACCGGCCCGGGCGCCCGCCAGGGCCTCCGCAGCCGTTGCACCCGCTCGGATTCGTCGGTGCAACGCAACCATGAACGGCGCGGTCGAGCCGTCGGCAACGGGCATGACCGGGGCCACGACGGAGCGCACGCCGAGACCGATGAGGGCGGCTGCGGTGCCCAGCAGTTCGTCACCCACCCGGACGGCGCTCACGGCGGCGTCGCAGGAGGCCAACACGACGGTGCGAGGAGCGCAGCACAGGCGTTCGAGGTCGTACACCGTGACCGGTCCATCGGCCAGCAGGATCGATGAGAACAGCGGGCTGTCCGCCCGGAAACGACCGTGTGCCGCCAGATGGGCCACGTCCGCGCTCTCGAGGGCAGCCATCACCGCCGATGCCGAGGCGTTGGTGCCCTGGAGCGTCTGCGCGTCGGGATAGATCGTCCCGATCTGGCGCACCTCCTCCTCGGCGCCGGGCAAATGCGGCCCGGCAACGAGTGCCACGGGAGGCCCGCTGGTAGGCACCGATATGCGGTGGCGATCTCCCAGCCACAGTGCGGCGCTCGGCGCGATGGTGGTCGGTCGCCCCGCCAGGCTCGGCAGCGCCGACCACGGCAAGGCGTGGAGCACCCCGGTGGGCACCACGACGAGCGGGGCGCCCGCCGGAACGCCGAGCGGGCCGAGCAGCATCGAGTCGAGGCGGGCCGCGGTCGCCCGCAGCGCCTCCTCCGCGGGAGCGCGGAACGGTGACGACCACAGGCGACGGATCGCGAACAGCAGGTACCGTTTCTCGTCCTCGACCGGAGCCGGCCCCAAGTGGTGGAGACGGACGCCCTTGCGGTTGACCGTCACCGCGTGCAGCTGCCCCTCGAACGACACGTACTCCACCAGCCAACGGTCGCCCAGAGCCACGCGGACGGCGGCCACGTCGACTCGCCCAGTCGCGGCCGCGTCGTCTTTTGCCTCGCGGGCATGACTTCGAACCGACCGTTCGAGTTCCGCGATTCGGGCCCGGAGGGGGGTCGCGGCCCCAGCCGGGCTCGACCCCGGGCCCGGAGTGGCACTCAAAGAGGCGGTCCGCAACTCGGCCTGGGCCTGGCGCAACTCGGTCAGCGCGGCGGCCAGCCGCTCGTCCTCGGGTGGTCGCACCGACGGCCGTTGCAGGGCGCCGGCCCGCCACCGTTCGGCCCATCTCAGGACATCGACCGCCTTTGCTTCCTCGAGGGCGAGGCGCATCCCGAGCCGGGCGAGATCCGATCCGTAACTGGCCGCGTGGGCACGCAACTCGGTGGCGCCAAGCGACGCCCGGTATTCGTCGACGACAGCCATTCCCCGCTGCAGCGCCCGGCGCGCCCCCGCACGATCACCGTCGGCCAGTCGCAGCAGTGCCGCCCCGTGCCAGGCCTGGGCCCGAAGATCGGCGGTGCCCCGGGCCCGGGCCGCCACGGCCCGTGTGAGTTCGATGCGAGCGATGGCGGGATGCCCGAGGGCCAGCGCCAGGCGGCCGGCGAAGGTGCGCACGTGAACGGCCTCCACCGGCCAACCCTGGGCATCGAG
>JAUTXM010000266.1 GCA_030838025.1 Acidimicrobiaceae bacterium | reverse complement strand
CAGCCCGGGCGGCCATCAAGGTCGAGCCCCTGCGGGAGAGCGCGCACGCCAGCCTCATCCGGGTTCATCTGGCCGAAGGGAACCAGTCGGAGGCGCTTAGGGTCTTCGACCGCTACCGGACCCTGCTCGACCGCGAGCTCGGCCTCGAACCGACTCGGGGGCTTTGGGAGCTCGTCGCCACCCTCCGCATGGCCTGCTCGTCACCAAGGGAGGTAGTCACTGCCAACCACCCTCGGGCGGCGAATGGTCGACTGCGATGACGTTACGGAGCGACGCCCGGTGCGGACTACTGACGAGAGGGTGTCGGCGGCGACACCGTCGAGCCTCCGTAGGGCCCGGGCGTTGTCGTGTCGACGATGCCCCGGTCACCAGACTGCTCGTCGCCCGCGCGCTGCGGCTGGCCGGCTTCGCGGTGGTGACGAAAAAGAGTGGCGGGGCCCGGCCTGGCGCTGCTCGCCGAAGGCGATGCCGGAGACCGTGCGACTCGACGTGCAGATGGCCGACATCGGCGGTGGGAGACCCTCGCCCGCTCATACACCACTCGTTGGGACTCAACTCCGAGAGCCGGCCGGGGACACCAGTAGGGGCTGGTCGCTTGGGTGCGCGGCTGGGCATCGGCCGATGGCGACATCGGCAGAATGCCGCCGACCAACCCCGGGAGGACTGGAGACCCAAGCGTCGCTTCCTGTGGCGTCGCAGCCCTCCGCCACTGCCATCGCCGCCACGTTGGCGGTCCCCGACGACGTCCGGCCCCGAGCTCGGGCGCACACCCACAAGGGCCGGCTCACCGAGTTATTTGGTCGGACCTCAGGGGCCGAACGCCGACCAGTAACGACCCGACCGACCTCGTGGGAGCCCGCCGTGTCACGTTTGGAGCTGTCAAGGTGGAGCGCCCGCAGCGCAGCGAGGACGAACGACCTTGACGGCGACGAGCGGTGACCACAATGCGGCGACGAGGTGCCTTGCCGGTCGTATCAACCGGTTGACCTTCCAAGCCAACGGTCAAACAGCGCTCGACCAGACCCACCGGAACGCCAGCAGCGAAATACGCGCGCCCAAAAATACGGCCCCGCCACGCCTTGACAAACATTAGAAATCAGGTCAGAGGTGGTTGGGTGGAGGCGAGGAGAATCGAACTCCCGAACCTCTTGCATGCCATGCAAGCGCTCTACCAACTGAGCTACGCCCCCGCTGGATGCGGCCAGCCTAGCAAGGGCGAGAGCAGCTTCGGCGGTACCCGGGCTTGGTTTGGTTCGACCTCCTCCCTCCCCGGTGGCGCCGGCTCTCGACCCCCGGCAACGCCACTGAGTGTGCTGGCCATCCTCTTCGCGGGCGCCGAAAGCCGCCGAAGCGGTTGCGATCTGGGCACAATGGCCCATGTGAGCAGGCTGAGCCAGGACGACGGGCTGTGGGCGCCGCATCGGCGGGCGCTCACGATCGGGCTGGTGACGACCGTCACGATCATCGCATCCGAAGCGCTGTCGGTCGTCACGATCATGCCGGTCGTGGCCCGTGATCTCGGAGGGCTTCGACTCTACGGGTGGGTCTTCTCCGCCTTCATGCTCGCCAGCATGGTCGGCATCGTCGCCGCCGGGCGCCAGGCCGACCGGCGCGGACCAGCCCAGCCGTACATCGCCGGCTTAGCGTTCTTCAGCGCCGGCCTGGTGCTTTCAGGGCTGGCGCCGACCATGCCCGTTCTGGTCGTCGGCCGGGCGCTTCAAGGGCTCGGAGCCGGGGCTATCCCAGCCGTCGCATACGTGGCCATTGGTCGGAGCCTGCCCGACCACCTCCGGCCCCGCATGATGGCGGTCCTGTCCACCGCCTGGGTCCTGCCTGGCTTGTTTGGCCCGGCCATCAGTGCCGAGGTGGCGCGCCATTTCGGCTGGCGCTGGGTCTTCCTCGGCCTCCTTCCCCTCGTCCTGGCGGCTGGTCCGATGGCACTCCCAGCTCTTGTCCGCCTCGGGCAGAAGCAGGCTGGGCCGCCGAGTGAGGAGCACCGCCTCATCGACGCTGTGCGGACCGCAGCCGGAGCTGGGTTCGTCCTTGCCGGCCTCATCGCAGATCAGCCGCTGGTCGGGGCGGCGTCGGTCGTGTTTGGCGTCGCGGTTGGCCTGCCTGCCCTACGCCGACTGCTCCCTGCCGGTTCACTTCGCGGCCGGCCTGGTCTCCCTGCCACGATCCTGAGCCGCGGTCTGCTGACATTCGCCTTTTTCGGATCGGATGCGTTCGTGACGCTGGCGATCACGACCGCCCGCCACCGGAGTACGACGATGGCCAGCCTGGCGGTAACAAGCGCCACCTTGACCTGGACAGCCGGTTCATGGATCCAGGCCCGGCTCAGCGACCGTACCGAAGGGCGCCACCTGGTTCAGGTAGGCCTCATCGCCGTCATTCTTGGAATCGCCGGAACAGCGTCGGCACTGTGGCCGCCGGTGCCCGTTGTATTCGCGATCGCGTCGTGGTCGGTGGCGGGCCTCGGGATGGGACTCGCCTATGCCCCATTGTCGTTGATGATGCTGCGGGAGTCGCAAGCGGGGCGTGAAGGTTGGGCGTCGGCCTCCTTGAATCTCTCAGACGTCCTCGGCACTGCGCTCGGGGTGGGCTTCGGCGGAGCAGCCGTCGCCATCGGCGCCAGCACCGGGCGATCCCTGTCGACGGGAATCTCGATCGCGTTCACGGTGGCTGCGGTTGGAGCCGTAGCGGGCATCCTCGTCGCCCGCCGACTTCCTGTTGGGGCCACGGGGTCGGTGTCCGAGCAGAAGGTCGGCGCCTGAGGCGATGCCAGCGTCGATCCGCCAGGATCGCGCGTCAGTCATCGCGGCTCCCTTTCGACCCGAGGTCGGTTTAGCGCCGCCAAGCAGCTGGCCGGACTCGCACTCACGGCGGGCGCAATCTTCTTGACGATCTCGCTATCACTCGACGCGAGGGACTTGCGTACGTCCCTTCTCGTCCATCAGCCGTTCGTCAGGCGGCGTGACCGGGCCGGAACGGGACACGAGCGTGGCGAGCCGCTCCGGCCACACCATCGGGCCGCTCCGCCCGCACCATCGGGCCGCTCCGCCCGCACCATCGAGCCGCTGCACCAGCAGCGACGAGCGGGCCTCGCCACCCCCACCCGCGGCCTCGCCACCCCCACCCGGCCGTCCGGTGTCCCGGTTATGCCTCTCGGGCCTGGATGAGGTGGTAGAGGAGGATGAGCTGGGTCAACGCCAATGGCTCGTCGCGAACTCCGTCGATCATCCCGAGGGCATCGGGTAACGGTTCCTCGGTCCCGAGTTCGTCCCAGATGGCGAGTTCCACCCGCTTGGTGATGGCGGTCTCGGCGTACGAGTGGATATGGACCGCATCCACCGGCTTGCCATCGGAATCTCGGCTGAGCTTGAGGTGCATGGCCTGGCGGGTGTCCTCGCTCAAAATGTTCGACAGGTCGGGATGGTTGATGGTGGGGCGAAGGAGCAGCAACGCGCTGAGCGGATCACCGGCTGATTCTCCTCGCTCCTCGATATGCGAGAAACGCACGACGATATCGGCGTAGGCCCGCTGCGGGCGAATGAACGCTTCCGACTCAGGCTCCCGGCGACCCAACTCCTCCCGTACCTGCTCCTCGGTGTAACCCCGCTTCTTGGTGTCCCGACCAAGCTTCCAGCCGATGCGGATCTCCTCGGGCGGGTCGAGGAACACCGTGACGTCGAAGCAGGCCCGCGACAGCTTGGTGGACAGCGGCAGCAGGCCCTCGACGATCACGAATTCACGGGGTTCGATGTACTCGGGACGACCGAGTGTCCCGGTGTCGTGGTCGTAGATCGGTTTCAGGATCGGCTGCTTGAGGGCCAGGTGCTGGAGGTCCTGCTCCATGATGTCGATGTAGTTGCATTTTGGGTTGAGTGGGGTGAACGGAAGCGACTTGCGCTCCTCGCGGTCGTACCGGTGGTAGTCGTCGACCCCAATCGACGTGATCCGCTCACGACCCAACGCCTTCACGAGTCCGTCGGTGAGAGTCGTCTTGCCGGTGCCACTATCGCCCGCGATGGCCATGAGGACGGGTCGGTCGCCGGAGCGGTCCCGGCCCAGCTTGTTCATCTGCATGCTCATGTCGGTGTCCACGTCACGCTCCTCGACCGGCCAGCCGGTGCATTTCGTTCAGACTACGCCCGCCGGGCAGCAGCCCCAGCAGCCCCAGCAGCCCTGACGACAGCACACCCGCGGTCAACGCGACAGCACGCCCGCGGTCAAACGCGACACCAACCCGGCTGCCCCGCGAGGAAACCGAACCCTTGGTCGTCCCACCCCCTCGGTACGCTAGTGACACCTATGGAAGTCACCTCGAGCACGTACGACCCGCAGGCCGTCGAGGCCAAGTGGCAGGCCCGTTGGGCCGAACAGGGCACCTACCAGATCGACAACGACGATCCGCGGCCGCCCTACTACGTGCTCTGCATGTACCCCTATCCGAGCGGTCCGGCCCACCAAGGCCATGTCCGCAACTACACCTTCGGCGATCTATTGGTCCGCTACTGGACCATGCACGGCTGCGGGGTCCTGTCGCCGATTGGCTTCGACTCCTTCGGCCTGCCGGCGGAGAACGCTGCCATTCGCACTGGCACCCACCCACGCGTCTTCACCGCGGCCCGCATCGAGGAGCTGAAGGCCAGCCTGCGGGGCATGGGCGCCGTCTACGACTGGCGCCGCGAGATCCGCAGCCACGATCCCGAGTTCATGAAGTGGAACCAGTTCATCTTCCAACGTTTCCTGGAGGCCGGCCTGGCCTACCGCAAGAAGGCCCCCGTCAACTGGTGCCCCGGCTGCCAGACCGTCCTGGCCAACGAGCAGGTTCTCCCCGACGGGACCTGTGACCGCAGCGGCGACCTGGTCGTCAAACGAGACCTGGAGCAGTGGTTCTTCCGCATCACGGCCTATGCCGACGAGCTGCTGGAAGCACTGGACGACCTGCAATGGCCGGAACGGGTGAAGACGATGCAGCGCAACTGGATCGGCCGGTCCGAGGGCGCGGAATTCGAGTTGAAGGTCGTCGGTTCCGGCGACGGCCCCGCAGCACGCACTATCCGGGTCTTCACCACCCGCCCCGACACCAGCTTCGGCATGACCTTCGTGGTCCTGGCCCCCGAGCATCCCCTCGTCGCCCAGATCACCACCGGTGACCACCAGGGTGAGGTCGAGGCGTTCGTCGAGCGGGTGCGGGGCGAGACCGACATCGAGCGCCAATCGACCGAGTCCGACCTGGCGAAGCGCGGTGTGTTCACCGGCGCCTACGCCATCAACCCGTTCAATGGCGCCTCGGTCCCCATCTACCTGGCCGACTACGTCCTCATGACCTATGGCACGGGCGCCATCATGGCCGTGCCCGGCCAGGACCAGCGTGACTGGGAGTTCGCGCTCGCCTACAACCTGCCCATCATTCGCACCGTACAGCCTCCGCCTGATTGGACGGGCGAGGCCTACACCGGCGACGGACCCACGATCAACAGCGCCTGGCTGTCCGGCATACCCGACGTCCGCACGGCCAAGATCGCGGCCATCGACTGGCTGGAAGCGCAGGGGATCGGCGAGCGCAAGGTGAACTACCGCCTGCGGGACTGGCTGGTCAGTCGCCAGCGATTCTGGGGTTGCCCCATTCCCGTGGTTTATTGCCCCGTTCACAACATCGTTCCGGTTCCCGAATCGCAACTCCCCGTCCTGGCGCCCGACGACGTCGAGTTCCGCCCCACGGGCGAGTCACCACTGCGCTACCACGCCGGCTTCCTCAATACCACCTGCCCGATCTGCGGCGGCCCCGCCGAGCGCGAGACCGACACGATGGACACCTTCGTCGACTCGTCGTGGTACTTCCTGCGCTTCTGCGATCCGTGGGAAGCCGACGCCCCGGTCAACCCCGACGCGGCCGAGCACTGGATGCCCGTCGACCAGTACATCGGCGGCATCGAGCACGCCATCCTGCACCTCCTGTACGCACGCTTCTACACCCGCGCCCTAGCCGACCTGGGCCTGGTCCCCAAGCACCTGAGAGAGCCATTCAAGCGCCTGTTCACCCAGGGCATGATCAGGATGGGCGGCTCCAAGATGTCGAAGTCCAAGGGCAATCTCATTGCCCCGTCCAAGTATTACGACACGGTCGGCGCCGATTCGCTCCGCCTTTTCCACCTGTTCGTCGGACCGCCCAACGAGGATTTCGATTGGACAGAACAGACCGACGACGTCATCGAGGGATGTCATCGCTTCCTGGCTCGGGTGTGGCGCCTGTCGAGCGGCACCGCCGACCGCCTGAACATCGTGGACCGAGCGCCGCGGCCGTCAGATGTGGAGGTGGGAAAAGGGGCTCATCGCCTGATCGACCGGGTTACCAGGGATTACCAGCGGTGGTCGTACAACACGGCCGTCGCCGCCTTCATGGAGTTCGTCAACCAGCTGTATCGCTACGCGCAGACAGATGAAGGGGCCCGAGCCGACACGTTGGCATTCGCCGTGGACACGCTCCTTACCCTCATGGCGCCCATGGTTCCGCATATCACGGCCGAGCTGTGGGAGCTACGCCACGGCGAAGGCTCGAGCGTCCACGACCAGGCGTGGCCCGTGGCCGACCCCGAACTGCTCAAGGTCGATACCGAGACCATGGTCGTCCAGGTCAACGGCAAGGTGCGAGACCGCCTGACGGTCGCTGCCGACATTGGGGAGGACGAGGCGGTTGGCTTGGCCCTCGAGTCTCCCAAGGTGCAGGATCAGCTCGCGGGCCGGGGGGTCAAACGGGTCATTGCCCGTCCTCCCAAGCTGGTCAACGTGGTCGTCTGACCGACCCGATCGACGTCCCAGCATGAGAAAGCTGCTGATCCTTGTCGTGCTCCTCGTTCTCATCGCAGGGGCCGCGGACACCGCCAGCCGCATCGCCATGCAGCACCAGCTCGAACAGCGGATCGACGGCTACGTGCCTGGCGCGGCAGCCAAGGTCACCATTCACAGCTTTCCCTTCCTGCCCAAGGTTGCCGCGTGGGGCCGCGTGGACCAAATCACGGCCCACGCCCGGCAGGTGAGCCAGGGGCCGTTCGTGCTCGACCGGGTGGACGTCGCGGTGAGGGGTGTGCGCATCAACCGCCACCGCCTGATCAACGAACAGAAGCTGGAGATCGTCTCCATCGACACCGGAACGGTCACGGCGGACATGACGCAAGCCGACTTGGCCCACCTGCTCGGCGTGACCGTCATCCTGGGCGCGGGCACCGCCCAGGTCACCGAGGCCGGAGTCACGGTGGCGGGACTCATCTCGATCAGCAACGGCCGCATCCGCCTTGAGGCGGCGGGTCAGCGCGTTTCAGTCGCGATTCCGACCCTGCCGATATTGCCCTGTCTGGCTGAAGTAAGGATCATTCCTGGGCACCTGGTCGGATCGTGCACCTTCCACGAGATTCCGACGGCGTTGAAGGTCGCTCTCGAACAAGCCTGACGGGTGATCTCTCATAGCTGGCCAATGCCGGCGGACTGACGTTGGCTGGGTCTTTGTAGCACTACATGATCGTGGGCGGTCACGTAGTGCTAGTAAGCGACGGGCGATCCCGGTGGACCAATGCCGGCTGGCCGGCTAGCCCATGCGGACTAGCCGGCCCCGCGGCTATTGGAGATCGAGTTCGGCCTTGAACTGCGGGTCGACCTTGTCGGGCGAGTACACCGGCACCGAGCCCGGCGGAACGAAGCCCAGCTGGGCGATCAGCCCAAGCAGGTCGGCGACGCCGTTGTGCACGGAGACCTTGCCGTCCTTGTTGAAGTGGAAGTATTCGAAGACGTCGAGGGTGACCGGGCGGCCGGTCGGGGGGGCACCGAGGAAGGGCCCGTTATTGGTGCCCTTTGCCACCATGATCCCGAAGGTGTCCGAACCGTCGCCGATCGGCGCGAGATAGTTGATCGTCGTGTGGAGGTCCGGCAGCGCGGTGCGGTACACCGTGATCGCGTCCTTGTGCCGGTCCACGCCGTTCGGGAAGCCCTCCCCGTAGTACTCGTTCTCGATGTAGTCCTTGGACACCAGCTCGCTGTCGACGTAAATGTCTCCGGTGTTCACACCGACGTCAACCGCTCGGCGGACCGAGGCCAACTTCTGCGCCACCGTCGTCGCCGCGGTCGGATGCAACGGGCGGGGGTTCTTGAGCAGATCTTGGTACTTGGCGTTGAGCAATGCCGGGTTGAAGGAGGGGAAGGATCCGGGCGGGAAGAAGCCCATCTGGGTCAGCAACCCGATGTTGTCCGAGACGCCCCAGTGCTCGACCATCTTGCCGTCCTTCCACCGGGCCGACTCCTCGATGTCGAGGGCGATCTTCTTCCCGGTGGGCGGTATGCCGAGGTACGGGCCCGTGTTGGTCCCGGTCGTCTTGATGACTGCAAACGTCTGCGTGCCGTCGTTGGTGGCGACGAGGGTGGTGGCCGTCGCGTGCAGGTCGGGGAAGGCGGTGCGCAGCGCCGCGGTCAGGCCTTTGACCCCGGCTCGCATCCCGGGATAGCCGGGCCCGTAGTTCTGATGGTCGTCCACAGTGGGCGAGAGCAGCTCGTCCATCACCTGGAGGCGACCTTGGTTGAGCCCCTCGGTGACGAGCCGTTCGAACCGTGCGATGTTCTCCTGCCCGAGCTTGGTGCCCGCCGGATTCGGCGGCACGTAAAGCACCTTGGTCTCGGGGTGGCTATCGACGTTCGGCGCTGCGCTCTTCGCCGAGGATGTGCACCCGGCCAGCACCGTGGCTGCCACAGCAATCGCCACTACACGCCGCTTCGTAACCTGCCGCTTTGCGGTTCTCATCGAGTGCCCCCCTCGTGAACAGTCGCGCGCAACTATCTACACCGCGTCGAGACACTACACACATCGGCCTCGGCACGAACGACACAATTTTCTAGCGTTTCTAGCGGATTGGACGGGCGGAAGCACTCCAAAAGATCCTTTCGAATGGTCTTGCTCGGCTGTAACCGCCGTCACACCCACGGGGTCGGAGAGGACATGAGTACCGCCGCGCCCGCGACCATGGCCGAGCGCATCGCTGCCGCTGCACAGCGATCCGGCGGCATCACCTTCCTCGGGTCCGACCTCGGGTCCAATCCTGGTTCGGCGACGGAGGTTCCGTGGTCGCAGCTCTACACCGATGCCCGGGACATGGCCGCCGCCCTCCAGGCTCGAGGCGTTCGCCCCGGCGACCACGTCGCCCTCCTTGGCCCCACCTCCCGCGGACTCGTCACCGCGATTCAGGCCACCTGGCTGGCGGGGGCGACGGTCGTCGTGCTCCCGCTCCCGATGCGACTCGGCAGCTTCGACGAGTTCGTGAGCCAGACGCGGGCCCGGGTCGTCAATGCCGACGCCTCGCTCGTTGTGATGGACCCGGACCTGGCCGCCTTTCTCGAACCGGCGGCCGGAGACCCACCGCGTGTCCTGCTCACCCAACTTCGGGGCAGGGGAGACGACCTGGTGACTCCGCCCCCGGATCCCGACCGGCTGGCAGTGGTGCAGTTCACCAGTGGGTCCACGGCCGACCCCAAGGGCGTCATGCTCACCGATCGGCACATTCTCTCCAACCTCGACGGCGCCATGGCCGCAGCCCATTTCGATCCCGACTCCGACGTGGTGGTGTCGTGGCTGCCGCTCTATCACGACATGGGCCTGCTCGGGCTTTTGACCATCCCGATGATCACCGGCATCCCCATGGCCTTGGCCGGTCCCCAGGACTTCATGTCGGCGCCGGCCCGGTGGGTGGAATGGATGAGCCATTTCGGCGGGACGGCAACCGCCGGGCCCAACTTCTCCTACGCCCTGTCGGCGCGGGCCTTGCGGCGCCTCACCGGACTCGACCTGTCGCCGTGGCGCATCGCGCTCAACGGAGCGGAGCCGGTGGACCCCGCCACCGTCGAGGCGTTCTGCGTAGCCGGCGAAGCCCATGGACTACACCGCGGCGCGGCCTTCCCCGCCTTCGGCATGGCGGAGGTGACGATCGCCGGGACGTTCCCCGATCCGGGCAGCGGGCTGCGCACCGATGTCGTCGACCGACGGCTGCTGGAGTCCGACCGCTACGCCGCACCCAGCCTCGAAGGGTCGGGCACCCGGGCGCTGGCGCTACTCGGTCGGCCCGTGGGCGACTTGGAGCTGCGAATCTGCGACCCCCGGTCCGGTGACCGCTTGGCGGAGCGGGAAGTGGGCGAGCTCCAGATCCGCGGGACGTCGGTGACGTCGGGGTATTACAAGCAACCCGAAGCGACAGCGGACACCTTCGACGGGGAATGGCTCAAGACCGGCGACCTGGCGTACCTGGTCGACGGCGAGTTGGTGGTCTGCGGTCGCCTGAAGGACGTGATCATCGTCGGGGGTCGCAACGTCTTCCCGGAGGACGTCGAACGCGCCGCGGCGTCCGTCGAGGGCGTCCGGGCAGGCAACGTCATCGCCTTCGGAGTTGAAGGTCGGCGCGGTCGGGAAGCCGTCATCGTGGTCGCCGAAACCAGAGCCGACGATCCCCACCCGGTCCGCAAGGCCGTGGTGGCCAAGGTGCTCGACGCGGTCGGCTTGCCCCCCGAGGAAGTGATCTTGGTCCCTCCGGGGAGCCTGCCCAAGACGTCGTCGGGCAAGCTGCAGCGATCGTTGTGCCGGGCTCGCTACCTTGAGGCAAGTCTCACGCCGGTGTAGACAATCGGTCCATGGAGACTTGGGACGCCATCAGGGCCCGCCGCAACGTCCGGCAATACGAGGACCGCCCCATCCCACCCGAGGACCTCGACCAGATTCTGGAAGCGGCCCGGCGCTCGCCGTCGTCGAGGAACTGGCAGCCCTGGGACTTCGTCGTCGTGACCGACCGTGAGCGCCTCCAGCAGTTGGCCAAGACCTGGATGGGAGGCGGCCACATCGCCCGTTCTGCCGCCACCATCGCAGTGGTGGCGCCGGTCGCAAAGGACGACTTCGAGCGGACCTGGACTCCCTATGACCTCGGCCAAGCCACCATGAACATCATGCTGGCCGCCACCGATCTCGGTATCGGCACCGGGCATTCCGCGGTTGGCGACCAGCAACTCGCTCGTGAGATCCTCGGCCTGCCCGAGGACCGCTACCTCGCATACATGATCGGCCTGGGGTACCCCGCCGATCGACCGCTCAAGCCGATCAAGAACCCCACTCGCCGGCCCTTCGACGAGGTCGTCCACCGCGACCACTGGTAGCCCAGCCCGGCCGCCCCGCCCCGCCAGTGCCGCCGCCGAGCCCCAGCCCGCCGCCTCGCCCGCCCGTCCGGCCCCGCCGCCGAGCCCCAGCCCGCCGCCTCGCCCGCTCGGCCCGTCCGGCCGCCCTCGGCCAGTCCGGTTAGCTCTGCTCGTCGCCTCGCAGGAAGCGTTCGAGTTCGGCCGCGATCTCGTCGCCTGACGGCAGGTCGGTCAGGTTGGTGAGGTCGAACGCCGCGGTCTGCGTCTCGTCGTCGTCCTGCTGCTCCAGCTGGCGAACCATGGCGCTGTGCTCGCCGCTGCCCGCGATCAACTGGTCGAGTTGGTCGAGGGTCGTCACCGCGGCGGCATGCAAGTCGGCCGTATCCACGACGATGCCGGTGAGATCGCTGAGCTTGTCGAGCAGCGCCTCGCTTGCGGTCGGGAACGGCATGCCGGCTGCGTAGTGCGGGACTCGCGCCCAGATGCCGACCGCGGGCAACCCCGCTTCCGCGAATCCCCGTTCGAGGCTGGCCTGGATCCCCGCGGGCACATCGATGCTCGAGGGTAGGTAACCGACCAGCTCCGCCAGCTCCTTCGTCGTCGCCGTCGACACCATGCGGATGGGCCGGGTGTGCGGCACCGGAGCGGGAAACGCCCCCAGCCCCACGACCATCTCGATCCCCAACCGGCAGGAGATCGAGATGACCTCCCGCGTGAACTGCTTCCAGCGCATGTCGGGTTCGGGACCGCTCAGGATGATGACGCTGTGGTCGCCGTTCTCACCCCGCCGCAGCGTGATCTCGGGCCAGGTGAGGCTGGTGTTCACTCCATTCTCGACCCGCAGCACCGGCCGCCGGGCCCGCTGGTCGATCAAAGCGTCGCTGTCGAAGATGGCGAACTCCTCGGTCTCGATCCCCTGGAGCAGGGTCGAAACCGCCCCCGCCCCGCCCAGTCCCGCGTCGATCCAGCCCTCCATGCCCAGGATCAGTATGGGACGGCGGAGCTGGTCCGGCCATCGGTCGACCTGAATCAGCTCCTCGTTGCCATCTGCCATAGACCAGTCACGGTAGCGCCCGCAGCGCGGAAGAAGGCACGGGGTACACGTGTTGCATACTCAGGCGGCAAGGATCGAGAGAGAAGGAAGAACCTGATGGACGTCACAGATGCCACATTCGAGGCCGAAGTACTGGATCGTTCGGCCGAAGTTCCCGTCGTCGTGGACCTGTGGGCGTCGTGGTGCGGTCCCTGCCGGACGCTTGGTCCGGTGCTGGAGAAGGTGATCGGGGAGACCGGAGGTGCCGTCGAGCTGGCCAAGGTCGATGTCGACTCCAACCCTCGCGTCGCCGCGACCTTCCAGGTCTCGTCGATCCCAGCCGTCTTCGCCCTGAAGGATCGCAAGGTCGTCGACCGCTTCATCGGGGCCCTCCCCGAGACCGCCGTGCGCGAGTTCGTCGGCTCCCTCGTCACGGCGCCGAGCGAGCTCGAACAACTGCTCGCCGCGGGCGACGGGGATTCGCTGCGAAAGGCGCTCGAACTGGCTCCGGCCGACGACGCCACGGTCACGGCCCTGGCCCAGTTCCTGGTCGGGCGGGGCGGCGAAGGCGACCGCGACGAGGCCCTCACCCTCCTGGCCCGCATCCCCGAGACCGCCGAGGTGCGCCGCATCGCCGCCCTGGCACGGGTGGGCGACGAGGCCGCCGAGCCGTCGGAGGAGATCGCCCAGAAGCTCGACACCCTGCTCGAGCAGGTGAAAGCCGACGAAGCGGCGCGCCAGGAGTTCCTCGACCTGCTGGAGGTCCTCGGCCCGGAGGACCCTCGCACCTCGCAGTACCGCAAGGCGCTCTCCGCCCGGCTCTACTAAGGCGCCGCCGGCGGTGCGTCTCGGCGACCGGCACTACGACCTCACCAGCCGGCCCCTGGTGATGGGCATCCTCAACCGCACGCCGGACTCGTTCTATGACCGGGGCTCGTATTGGGATCTGGACGGCTTCTTCCGCCGCGCCGAGCGCCTGGTCTCCGAGGGCGCTGATCTCCTCGACATCGGGGGGGTAAAAGCCGGTCCCGGCCCTGAGGTGACCGAGGTGGAGGAACTCGACCGTGTCGTGGAGGCGATAGCGGCGCTCCGCCAACGCTTCGAAACGCCGCTCTCGGTCGACACCTGGCGGGCATCGGTGGCCCGTGCCGCCTACCGCGTGGGTGCGGTGGTGGGCAATGACATCAGTGGTTTCGCCGATCCCGACTACCTGCCCGCGGCAGCCCAGGCGGGGGCCACGGTCGTGGCGACCCACATCCGGCTGGCGCCACGCGTGGCCGACCCGAACCCGCACTACGACGACGTGGTGGCCGAGGTGGGGGAGTTCCTGGCCGAGCGTGCCCGTCGCGCCGAGGAAGCGGGGGTCGCCCGCGACCGCGTCGTCCTCGACGCCGGTCTCGACCTGGGGAAGACGGCCGCGCACTCGCTGACCTTGCTGCGGGCGTCGGATCGACTCGTCGCCCAGGGTTACCCGGTGCTCCTGTCGGCATCCAACAAGACCTTTCTCGGCAAGCTCCTCGACCTGGAGATCGATCAGCGCCACACGGCGTCGCTGGCGGCCGCAGCCCTCGGTGTGACCCTCGGATGCCGGATCGTTCGGGCCCACGACGTGCTCGGGACCCGCCGGGTCTGCGATGTCATCGCCGCCATCTTGGAGGCAGCACCCGATCGCGACGACATCGTGACCGAAATGGTGCCCCGGTGACGCTCGACCCGGCGAGCGGGCGTACAAACCGTCGTATGGTCACCAGCCGGAGTGGAAAGTGTCGTGTACACGTCACTTTGCGCTCCGGCCTCGGTTGGCAGTCGGCCGGTCACCCGCCGACCCGGAAGGAGCCATGACGCATGGCTGAACCGGTCGCCTGGTTGGTCGACGGTGAGGATGTCACCTTGGTCGGCAACGAGGTACGCCGACTGGTGGGCGAACTGGCGGGCGACCATGCCGACCTTTCGGTCGAGGACTTCTGGGGTGACGAAGTCGATATCGATGCCGTCACCAGCGCCTGCGTGACCCCGCCCTTCCTGGTCGAGCGTCGGGTCGTGGTCCTCCGCGACGCCGGGAGGTTCTCGACCGAGCAACTGGCACCCCTGCTCGGCTACCTCGACGACCCCATGGCGACCACCGCCTTGGTCGTCGCGGCGGGCGGCGGCCGGCTGTCACAGAAGCTGGTCGCGGCCATCAAGAAGGTCGGCCACGTGATCGCGACCGGCGCCGGCCGCGACACCCGGAGTTGGGTCGAGAATCAGCTCCGCCAGGCGCCGCTGCGGGTCGAGCCGGCGGCCCGGGCGGCCATGGCCGAACATCTGGGTCAGGATCTGGGCCGGCTTCCGACCCTGATCGACACCCTGGTCGCGGTGCACGGCGAGGGAGCGTCGATCGGGCTCGACGACGTCACGCCGTACCTGGGTGAGGCCGGTTCGGTACAGCCGTGGGACCTGACCGATGCCATCGACCGAGGTGACGCCGAAGCGGCACTCACCGCCCTTCACCGCCTGCTCGAGGCGGGGGACCGTCATCCCCTCGTCGTGCTTTCGATCCTGCACCGCCATGTGGCGCCCGTCGTCACCCTCGACGGATCCGGGGCGACCAGCGAGGGTCAGGCGGCGATGGTGATGGGCATCGAGGCGGGCCGCAGCACCTTCCCGGCCAAGAAGGCGCTGGCCACCTTGCGCCGGTGGGGTTCCGACGGAGCGGCCCGGGCCATCCAGCTGATCGCCGACGCCGACCTCGACCTGCGGGGCGAGTCGACCTGGCCCCCTGAGGCCGTCCTCGAGGTCCTCGTGGCCCGCCTGTGCCGGATCGCGCCCCGCAGCGCCGGCGGCCGCCCGACAGCAGGGGCGGGCCGCCGCTGAGAGGCCCGACCCTGTCGGCCTTTGGTCGCCCTTAGGCGGTGGTGAACACGATGTCCTGGTAGCGGGTCCAGGCGCCGTTGGTCTCGGTGAGCAGGGTGGCGTAGAGGGTCGTACCGGCCGGGAGGGACAAACCACTGAAACTCGATCTCGACGCCGGGAGGACCCCTGAGTTGACCAGGTCGCTGCCGTGTTTGGTCGTGCCCACGACCAGGACATACCCCTGGGCCTGAGCGATGGTCGACCAGCTGAAGGTCGGGGACCGGGCGACGTTGGCCTGGCCGTTGACGGGGTTGGTGAAGGTGGCCAGCCCCGGTGCCGCGGTGAAGGTGATGTCCTGGTAGAGCGTCCAGGCGCCGTTGGTCTCGGTGAGCAAGGTGGCGTAGAGGGTGCGATTGGTGGGGAGTGCGGGCACGTTGATCGAGGTCTGAGTGGCGGAAAGAATTCCCGAGTCGAGCACGTCGGTGCCGTGTTGGGTGGTGCCGATGACGAGGATGTAGCCCTGGCCGGCCGGCGCGGTGGTCCACGTGAAGGCCCGGGTGGTGTCGACGCCGCTTTGTCCGTTGAGGGGGTTGGTGAAGGTGGCCGAAGCGGTAGCGGCGGTGAAGGTGATGTCCTGGTAGAGGGTCCAGGCGCCGTTGGTCTCGGTGAGCAAGGTGGCGTAGAGGGTGCGGTCGGAGGGGAGTGCGGGCACGTGGATCGAGGCCTGAGTGGCGGAAAGAATCCCCGAGTTCAGCAGGTCCGTCCCGTGTTGGGTGGTGCCGATGACGAGGATGTAGCCCTGGCCGGCCGGCGCGGTGGCCCAGGTGAAGGCCCGGGTGGTGTCGACGCCGCTCTGACCGTTGAGGGGGTAGGTCAGGACACCCCGGTCGGCGACGCCTTGGCCGGTGAGGGTGGCGCTGTGGGGGCTGCCGGTGGCGTTGTCGGTGATGGCGACGGTGGCGCTGCGGGTGCCGGCGGCGGTGGGGGCGAAGGTGACGGCGACGGTGCAGTTGGCGCCGGGGGTGATGGTGGCGCCGGTGCAGTGGTCGTTGGTGGTGGTGTAGTCGCCGGGGGTGGTGCCGCCCCGGGTGACGGTGGAGATG
>JAUTXM010000242.1 GCA_030838025.1 Acidimicrobiaceae bacterium | reverse complement strand
CCAGTCTGTCGCTCAGGCCGCTCGACCACGCCAGACTGAAGTTTGATACCCAACGGCACGGGGGTCGGAAGTCCTCCTACTCAACTCAGCCGGACATGCGGCACGGGCGACCACCGCAGAGGGGGCGATATCGGATGGTTGCCCCGGATGGTGTCATGCGGCCGCCCGATCACGGCATAGCGGCTGACCGGCCGAAGCTGCCGCGCTCAATCGACTTGATCTCACGGCGGGAGACGGTGCGCTTGTCCGGGAATTCGATCTCAGTCATTTCGGCCGGCGTGCTCGCGGCAGTGAGCGACGGTCACCTCATTCGAGGTCCTATCTCCTGGCGGCCTCCAAGCCGGCTCCGCCGCAATGAGGCCAAACCTCCATCTCCTGTGCCAGCGCAACCAATGTTCCGTTGGTGCGCCCTCAACGGCACCTCGGGGGCGCGGTTGACGGCTGCACCCGTACGTTCTGGGACGCGTGTTCTGGGAAATGCCCGCGATCGGCGAGCGACCCCGAGCCGTCGTTCGGTTAGGCCTAGTTCGCTCGCTGCTCGATCAGCGCATCGATGTAGCCACGCACTCGCTCCCTCTCGGGGCCGGAGAGGCTTCGGATCAGATCCTCCAGTTCCGCCGTCTTCAGTGAGCTCCCGCGTCGCCGGACGATGGGCTCGGGTTTCTGCAGCTGGGGGACCCGTAGGAAGTCCCTCTTCTCCTTCGACGGGTTGCGGTCCCCGAGCGTTGGAAACCACCTGAAGTCGATGAGCGGGACAGGGAGGAACCCCAGGGCGGCGGCGGCGTCCTCGTCCTCCTGTTCTGGGGTGATGATCCCCTCGGCCGCTTCGAGGACGTACTTCGGCTCATACTCCTCGGCATCCAGGTAGATGCGGGCGTCCCTGAGCAGAGGGCGCACAAGGCTGACCACGCGGTCCGCTAGTCGATAGATCGGTTCGAGGTCGGGGCCCTCCGGCAAGCACGGAACGAGGCCCTCGCGCAGCGGCTTGGTGCCGAGGCACCCGGGGCGGTCGCTATAGAACACGGGCTTGCCGCCCCTTACAGGGACAAGGCCCTGGGACAGCAGCCAAAGCTCATGAAGAGCCGCCTCGGGCACTTCAAGAGCAGCCGCCCAGGCTGGGATCTTCGGTTCCTTCACGGCCCTTTGGCCACGCTCAACCTGGGACACGGTCGCTGCCGGCGCGCCGATCTGATCGCCGATCTGGCGCATCGTCCGGCGAGTCCCGACGACGCGGACGAAGTAGAGCAGACCTCCGAACAGAACCGCTGCTGGTGTGCCTCGCCTCATCTGTCGGAGGATATCACTGGACCACTCTCAAAGAAATAGATACACTCGGTGCAGACGGAGTGACCGTCCACCGACGATCGGAGTTGGAGATGAGCATCACGGCGGCGAGCCCTTTCGGCGACAACGGCGGAGGGTCGTCCTCCTCAGCTCTCGTGGCAGTGGTGATTGCGACCTCGTTCTTGGGCGTTCTAGCCATCTCGGCGGCGTGCTTTCGCGGCGGGTCGGTCTCCTTCGAAACGCCGTTCACGAAGCTGAACCTGGACGTCAACCCGCCGAAGGAGCCACCCGCACGATGACGAGCATGGCGACAGGTCGTCATTGCCGGTGAAGCGTCAGGTGAACGAGGCCAGGCAAGGGGCTGGAACGACAGGGCCCCGGCACCCAGACCTCGGCATCATCAGCCACCTGCGCCAACTCGAGCTCGACGTGACGAGCGGCGCTGACGAGGAAAGCGGAGACGACGAAAAGAAAGCCGACCGACCGACCGATGAAGAACTGCGTTGGTCGAGGACGCTGCCCCCGCCTCGCCTGCGGCGCCGAAGTACAGCGCCGGTCGAACAACTTGTGCGGGACGCCATCGAATCGGCGATCTGCTGATGATCGAGACCGCCGGGCAGTGTCACAGAACGCGCGGCTGACTGATCGGCAGCGCTGTTGGGGATCACCTACCGCCGGCTCTGGGACGCGGCGCTCGCCGCCTTGACACCGCTCATAACTGGCGATTCTTCGACGCGGCAGGCATGGGCGACGCCCATGTGCGGAGCGACGCCGGGCGTGCGGTGGGCCAACGCGTAGTGGCGAGATGGAGTCTCGCCGATCCCGAGGGGGTCGCGCCATGGCCAACACCACCGTCGTTACAGTCGTGCCACCCCTGTTCGACGAAGCCAAAGTCGCAGTGGCAGGGCTTCCTGGCCCGATACTCCGGGCCGACCAGGGTCAGCTATGCCTGCGATTTGCGGCAATGGTTCACATGGTGCGCCAACCACTCTCTGCCACCCTTCGCGGCCCGTCGCGGTCACATGGAGCTGTGGGCGCGGGACATCGAGGAGCACGGAGGGGCCGCCTCCACGGTGGCTCATAGGTTGTCGACCGTGGCGAGGTCTACCGCTTCGCGGTGATCGACGGCCTGGTCGAGCACTCCCCGGCAGCGTTCGTCCGCCGTCGCCGCCCGCCATTCCGGCCCCAGAACCACGACGCGCTACCACCGGGCCCGCCACAAGCTGGACCGCCATACCGGTTACATCGTGACAACGTTCGTCGCCGGCGCCACGTAGCTGGCGAGCGACCGTTCCCGACCGAGCGGTCTGGCGTGACGAGGCGGCCAGCGGGCACTTCGTTGCGGTTCAGCACATTCCTTTCCACTCGGGACGAACAAGCCCGTCCTCCCCACCGACTAGTCCCGTCTCACCGGTAATACACTCGACCTGTGACTGAGATCTCGGTTCGCTGAGCTACGCAACCATGGCGGCGACGTCATCGACCGCGTCGTGCTGGGCGAGCACCTGACCGTCACAAGGGACGGCAAACCAGTTGCCCAGCTCCTGCCCCTCGGAAAACCGCCGCTGTCAGTCGACACGCTCCTTCGACGGTGGCGCAACCTGCCACCGATAGGCCCCCAGAGGTTTCGCCGCGATCTCGACGCATTCGGCGACCCGAGTCTGTGATGACCGCCGGGGTTGGCCAACGAGGCGTGTTGGACACCAGCACCATCATCCTGCTGGAACGAATTGGCGATACGTCGTGGCTCCCGGGCGAGCCTGGTGAGGCGCACGGGGAACATCCCGCACTGATCGAGCAATAGCAACACCAGGACGACGCCGAGACCGCCCGGTCCTACCTGCCTTGTCGTAGCCTCCCGGAACGTCGGTCTTTGTCGCTGCCGTTCTCAGGCGATTGGGGCTGGCTACGTCAGATGTGCGGTGGGCCTCGACGAACGATCTGGTCTGCTTCGGCGAGCGAAACCTGCCACGGACGCATCGCGGACCAACCAGGTGACCCCGGCGGCTTCATATGCGACGCGCAGCGCGTTTTGCTGCGCAAGGCGCGGGGGGCCGCCGCGGCGGCGGGGGCGGGGGGCGCTACCGGAGGAGGCCGGCTTCCGCGGCCAGCTTGCTGAGCGAGGTCTGGGGACGGGCGCCCAGGTGGCCGATGACTTCAGCGGCCGCCAGGCTTCCCAACTCGGCGCAGTCTGCCGGCTCGTAGTCGTGGGTCAGGCCGTACAAAAAGCCGGCGGCGAAGAGGTCACCGGCTCCGGTCGTGTCCACAACCGTATCGACCGGGTGGGCCGGAACCTCGATGACCTGGTTGTTCGCCACCACCAGCGACCCCTTGGCACCGCGCGTCACGACCACCAGCTCGCAGCGATGGGCCAGCTCCGACATGGCGAGGTCCAGCTCCGAGCCCGTCATGGCCGTGACCTCTTCCTCGTTGCCGAAGAGGATGTCCACGTTGTCAAGCAGGGCGCCCAGTGAAGCCGCTTTTAGATCGACCCAGTACGGATCGGACAGTGACAGGGCGAACCTGCCGCCCTTCAGATGGCAGGCCGCGGCTGCCTTGCTGACACTCCACTCAGTCTCGTGAAGTCCGCACATGTAACCCTCGATGTAGACGATCTTGGCCTCGATGCACAGGTTGGCGTCGATGTCGTCGGGATACAGGAACGCCCCGGCGCCGAGGTAGGTCGCCATCGTGCGCTGGGCATCGGGGGAAACCATGATGAGACACAACCCCGTGCCTGGTCCGCTGGTCGCAGCCGGGACGTCGAAGGCGACGCCCGAAGCCCGGATGTCGTGGGTGAAGACCTCACCGAGTTTGTCGTCGCGGACCTTGCCGATGAACCCCACCGAACCCCCCAGGGCCGCGATGCCGGCCGCAGTGTTGGCCGCCGATCCGCCGGAGCTCTCGATTGCCGGTCCGAGCACCTGGTAGAGCTCGGTGGCCCGTTCCTCGTCGATCAGGGTCATGGTGCCCTTTTCCATCCCATACGCCCCGGGGAGGTCGTCGGAGGACGGCGCGAGCACGTCGACGATGGCATGCCCGATGGTGATGATGTCGAAGGGTCGATCCATAGGGACGACGGTAGTCGCAGCATGGGTAGGGTTAAACCTGGCCGACTACTTCACCGGAGGAAATACGGTGCCGGATCCGGTTCCCTACCGACTGCCGCGGACGATCGTCCCCGAGCGCTATGACTTGACACTCACGCCCGACTTGGGCGCCGCCAGCTTCGCGGGGCAGGCCCGGATTCGGGTCAACGTCACCGAGCCGGTGACCGAGGTGGTGCTCAACGCGGTCGAACTCGACATATTGACCGCCGAGTTCATCAGCAGCAGCGGCGAACGCCTGACCAGCAGCGTGTCCTACGACGAACCGGAGGAGCGGGCCACGATCGCTCTGGTTGGCACGGCGAAGCCCGGGTCGTGGGAGCTCGACGTCACCTTCACTGGCGTGCTCAACGACAAGCTGCACGGCTTCTATCGCAGCACGTTCTGCGACGCCACCGGCACCGACCAGGTGATCGCCACCACCCAGTTCGAGGCCACCGACGCCCGCCGGGCCTTCCCCTGCTGGGACGAACCCGACTTCAAGGCGACCTTCGCCGTGACCCTCATCGTCGACCGCGACCTGACGGCGATCTCCAATGGAGCCGTCATCGAAGACTTGGATCTCGGTAACGGCAAGCGCCAGGTGACGTTCGCGGAAACAATGCCGATGTCCACTTACCTCGTCGCGTTCGTCGTCGGCCATTTCGAGCAGACGGACCCGGTGGTGGTCGATGGCGTCCCCATTCGCATCGCTTCCATCACGGGGAAGGGACACCTAACCGACTTCGGCTTGGAGGCGGCGGCGCACGCGCTGCATTTCCTCGCCGACTACTTCGGAATCGCCTACCCCCACGACAAGATCGACCACATCGCCGTTCCCGACTTCGCCTTCGGGGCGATGGAGAACCTGGGCTGCGTCACCTACCGGGAGACGGCACTGCTGGTCGACCCGGCTGCGGCCTCGCGGCTGGAGTTGGACCGGGTGGCGCAGGTCGTGGCCCACGAGACGGCGCACATGTGGTTCGGCGATCTCGTCACCATGAAATGGTGGAATGGCATCTGGCTCAACGAGGCCTTCGCCACCTTCATGGAGCTGTTGACCGTCGATGCCTTCCGTCCGGACTGGGAGGTGTGGGTCACCTTCGGCATCGGACGCGCCGCCGCCATGATGACCGACGGCCTGACCAGCACCCGGCCGGTGGAGTTCGCG
>JAUTXM010000225.1 GCA_030838025.1 Acidimicrobiaceae bacterium | reverse complement strand
GTGGTTCCGAAGAGGGCAGGCGATCGGCGGTGGGGTGTATTCGCTGCAACGTACTTCGGTCCCTCGACAGGCCAATAGTGCCGGAGCACAGTTGCAGAGCCACCGGGGCGATCCCCTTCGGTTCGGCGGCCGGCCGACGCTCATGGGCCCCCAAGGTGGCAGCCGGCGAAGGCACCACCTCACCGCCTCCACTTGGGTCGCGTCTGGAGCGAGGTCTTCGTCAGCTTGTGTCTTCGTGCTCGTCAGAGCTCGGGGCGGTGCCTCCGAGAGAACTATCCGGGACGACGGCGGTTGATCCCGACGATCCCACTCGTACCGGGAGGTGCCTCGGCGAGCCCCCTTCGGCGTTGATCAAGGCGCTCCGTGAGTTGTTCCTGCACGCCCTCGAAGAGGTGGCCGTAGGTTCGCAGGGTGATGGCCGGGTCTGTGTGGCCCATCCGCTCGGCCAGAGCCAGGACATTGGCGCCATCATCGATGAGGAGGCTGGCATGGGTGTGCCTGAAGTCGTAGGTGCGGAAGTCGTCGGGCAGACCAGCGGCGCGGAGTGCCGGACGAACGATTCGGGCACGGAAGGTGTCGCGGTTGAGCGGGTGGCCATCTTTGTTGACGAAGAGATGTGCGTCCTTTGGTAGTGGAGTACCGCGGGTGGCCAGCATGGCCGCCAGGTCTAGGCACAGCCAGGACGGGATCGGGATGCTCCGCTGACTGGCTTCGGACTTGGTGAGCCCATCGACGTGCTCGCGGACACCTCCGTCGTATGCGGGGACGGGCGACCGTGTTCCGCTGACGTGGACGACGCCACGAATGAGGTCGACATCACCGACTCGAAGCCCGCACAGCTCCGCGGGTCGCAGGCCCGTGAACACCAGAAGCCAGATCGCTGGTCGATATGGCTCAAGGGTGCAGGCGACCAGCCGGGCGACCTGTTCCATGGTCAGCATGGCCGCTTGGCGCACCCGCTGACGGGGGACCCTCAGTTCATGGCCCGCGGCCGGGTTGTCCTTTCGGGCGTTGGACTTGATGGCGCACTTCATGATCAGTGACACCACGGTCACCATCTCCCGGACATGCTTTGACCCATGGCCAGTTTTCAGACGATCGGCGATGAACCGCTCGACGTCCATCCAGTCGATGGCGGCGATGGTGCGCTCGCCGAAGCAGGGCAGGACATGGTTCTGAAGGAGTAGCCAGTACCCGCGCCGTGTGTTCGGCCGCAGTCGCACCGTCGTTGCCCACCATTCATCAGCCCAGTCCGAGAACAGGCTTCGTCGCAGTCGCGGGTCGACCCACTCCCCGCGCTGGAGGTCGGCGCCGTTTCGTTCCAGGAAGCGCTCGGCGTCTATCCGGCGGTCGAAGCTCTGGGATCGGGATCGGCCGTTGGCATCGCGGTACCTGGCCTGCCAGTGCACCGGTCCGAGGGTGCCGTCGCCGAGCTGCCTCCGTCGCTTGCGGATGGATCCCATCCGTCAGCTCCTCCTCAACGGGCCCGACGACACATCGGGCACGGCGAACTCGTGCCACCTCGCCACCGGCAACATGCTCTGCGCTGTCATCTGCACACCTCGGGAAACGTGACCCTCCGGCAAGTCTATGCACGCCGTGGGCCACGCGTGGGCCACAGTGGGCCACGAAACTGGGGTCTTCTAGGGTCATCAGCGGTCACGAGCGGTCAGCACAAAAGCGGCTCTGACCTGCGGATATACCTTCTGACCAGGACCGGCACGAGGGTGGCCATGAGGGTTCGACTCCCTCCGCGCCCACCGGCCGGCCGGCGGACCGGACCGGCTGTCAGAGCAGAAATGTGTCGAATGCGGGGGTTGTCGGCTCGGCTCCCTGGGGGTGAAGGCGCTGATCCCGACTGGGCCCTTCCCCGACCGGCACTTCAACGACCAGCTCGACGAGGTTGTTACGCAGGCATCCCCCGAGATTTCCTTCAAGCCAAGGCTCAATGCCGCCGACAGAGGTACGAACGCCAGTCTTGGGGCTCCGCTTCGAGAGTTCGAACGCGGAGGACACGACCATGCTGGTCGAGCGGCACGGCAAGGTCAGGTCGCGAATCACGGCGATAATCCTGGCGCCAGCCGTGGCGTTACTGCTCGCAGCCGGACTGGCAGCCACAAGCGGGGCAGTCACAAGCGGGGCAGTCACAAGCGAGGCCGTCGCAAGCGGGGCAGTCACAAGCGGGGCCGTCGCAAGCGGGGCAGTCGCCCACGCCTCACCGGGCTCCTTCGGCGACAAGCCCGTGCGCACAATCGGGCGGGCCTCGACGGTTGCCACTCTCACCCGGGCGTCCACTAAAACCACGACGGCGCTCACCATTGCACCGGCCGCCTCGGTGACGACCCAAGTGGCGGCCAGCCCACCGCTGGTCCGTCCCGCACTGGCAGCCCCGACGGCAAATCCGAACATGCGGTCCATCACCGAGCCGACCCCGACCACCGTCGCCCCTGGGCCACCCCGCCGAGCCGTTACGACGGTGGCCAGACCCAGTTTCGCCGGCCCCAGTTACTATCCGGTAGGCGCAGATGCCGTCGTGGTCGCCGACTTCACCGGCGACGGCAGGGCCGACGTGGCCGTGGCGGCCCCTGCGCTGTTCACGTCCGACACCGTCGCTCTGCTCGTGCAGACCCCGACCGGCGCCTTGGCCGAACCGCAGCGGTTCACTGCGCACACCGGCAGTTCGGCTGTCGTGTCGGCAGTGGCCGCGGATATCAATGGCGACGGCTTGACCGACCTGCTGGTGGGCAGCAGCAACGGCATCGATTTCTTCGAACAGCACGCGGGCGGCCTCCTCCCCCCTCGGCTCCTCGCCGGCTTGCAGGCGTATCAGATCATCGTCGCGGACATCAATTTCGACGGGATACCCGACCTGGTGGTCGACACCGACGGCACCTCGGGGTTGCGGACGATGCTCGGCGTCGGCGGAGGCCAGTTCGGCCCCCCGGACACGGTTTCCACCGACGCCTGGCCGTATCACCAGTTCCAGATCGGCGATGTCACCGGCGACGGGATAGGGGACATTGTCGGGCACAACGTCATCTCGGTCGAGGTGCGCCCGGGTCACCGTGACGGCACGTTCGGCCCCCCAGCCGATTACCCGATTCCGTGGCCGAATGACGGTGGACAGGGGCTCGCCCTGGGCGACTTCAACGGCGACGGGCGCGTCGATGCCGCGGCCACCAACAGCAGCAACAATCCCGGTTCAGCCGTGCACGTGTTCTACCAGACGCCTGCCGGCACGTTTGGACCCGCCACAACACTGCCCAGCCTCGACCTTGCAGACATGATGAAAGCGGTCGACGTGAACGGCGATGGCCGCCTTGACCTCGTAGTCGCCCATGGGGGGTGGGACTACGCCGGTGTCTACCTTCAACAACCCGACAACACCTTCACCACCGAGCAGCTGTACTACATGGGCCGCCAGTACTTCGACGCCTCGTCCGGGCTCGACGTCGGCGACATCAACCGCGATGGGCTCCCCGACATCGTGGTCGGCAGCGCCGGCGGTCTGGTCGTACTACGCCAGACGCCGATCGTGGGACCGACCACAAGTCTCGTGGCCCAGGCATCAGCGCCGATCCCGATGGGCGGCGCCATCTCCGACCGCGCAACGCTGGCCGGGGGGGTGAACGCGACGGGGACCATCATCTTCGCCCTGTTCGGGCCCGCCAATCCGACCTGCAGCGGCGCCCCGGTCTTGACCTCCACCACGCCCGTGACCGGCAACGGCGACTACACGTCGGCGTCGTTCATCCCCACGGCGGCCGGCACCTACCACTTCGTCGCCTCCTACAGCGGCGACGCCACGAACCCGCCCACCTTGCCCACCATGTGCGGCGAGCTGTCGCAGGCGGTCGTCGTCTCCCCGAACGCCATGTTCACAATTCCTCACGACGGCCAAACAAACGTCGACACCACCATGCCGTTCACATGGACGCCCGTCGCCGCCGCCCAGGGTTACTACCTGGTCGTCGGTACCGGCCAATACGGGTCCGACCTGGTCAACTCGGGCGTCCTGCCCGTCAATCAGTCGTCGCTCTTCGTCGCCGACCTGCCCGCCGGCAACACCCTCTATGCCACCTTGTTCACCAACCTCAACGGTACCTGGACCAGCTACCAGGCCATCACCTTCACCGCCGCCACGGGTCATGGCACCTTCACCTACCCGCTCGACGGCCAGTCTACGATCGACACCTTCAAGCCGTTCACCTGGAAGAGGGTGACCGGCGCTCAAGCCTATTTACTGGTGGTCGGAACCACCGTAAACGGCACCGACCTAGTGCACTCCGTTCTCCTGTCGCCCGCGCAGCTGTCGCTGCCCATGCCCGACTTGCCGGTGGGTCGAACGCTTTACGCCACACTCCTAACCGAGGTCGCCGGCACTTGGCGCTACCAGGCCATCACCTTCACCGTCGGCGTCGATCAGGCCGCCTTCACCAACCCGCTCAACGGCCTGGCCAAGATCGACACCACCAAACCATTCACCTGGAATCGTGTATCCGCCGCCCAGGCTTACGTCCTGGCCGTCGGCACAACCCTGCACGGCACCGACCTGATCAACTCAGGTGTCCTACCCCCCAGCCAGTCGTCGTTGGCCATGCCCGACTTACCGGCCGGACGAACCCTCTACGCCACCCTGCTAACCGATGTCGCCGGCACCTGGCGCTACCAAGCCATAACTTTCACCGCCGCGGTCGGACACGCCACGTTCACCAACCCGGTAAACGGCCAGACCAATGTCAACAACGCCCAGCCATTCACCTGGGCCACCATCCCCGCCGCCCAGGGCTACCTCCTGGTAGTCGGCACCACGATCTACGGCACCGACCTGACGCAATCGGCCGCCCTCCCCGCCCTCCAGCGCTCCTACACCGTCACCGCCCTGCCCAAAGGCCGCATCCTCTACGCCACCTTGTTCACCGAGATCAACGGCAGCTATTCCCGCTACCAGGTTGTCGGCTTCATCGTCAGCTGACCCTGGCAGCCCGGCCCGGCAGCCCGAAAGCAACCGTGACAGCGACCACGCAACCACGAGACGGCAGGGCCACTCAATCCAGGCCCGGCCTAGCGGGGAGAACAGGACCATAACGGTCTATCTGGATGTCGCCGGCGTCGAAGCCAGTGGACGGGTCGTCGCGCCAGATCAATTGCTCGGCCGCTCGAGCGTCAATCGCCGGTGCCGGCGTCCTGCCGGCGTTTCGCCGCATCTATCCGAGCTAGAAAGACCAGCAGCTGTACCAGGTAGAGCCCGACCGCGTAGCCGACCGCCACTGCGATCGGACCGCCACGTACGGTTCCTCCTCCCGGCAGGGTTGCCCCGCGGGCGAATCCAAGAACGCCGGCGACCAGCGCAAAAGGGATAGGAGCGACGAATGGATGATGTAGGCCGTAGCGCGCGAGCAGCAAACCCCACAGCGGCCGAAGGTGGCGATACATCCACCATGGCTTGTGCGAACCCGACATTCGACTCCTACTCGGACCCTCACTGTCCAGTTTAGAACTGACCCTGCAGGGACGCACCGATCACGTCATCTGGACGACCGAGCGGGTCGACTCCCTCCGCGCCCACGGAGCGGCCGGCTTTGGCTCTTGACCGAGCGCCGAATAGCTAACGTCCGGTCGATGCCCGACCCGGAAGCCAGGCGGCGACGGCGGCTGGCCGAGGAGCTCGAGGAAGCCGGTCTGGTTGTCGAAGGGACCGAGGCCTTCCGGTCGTTGCTGCTCGAAGAGATCGACCATGCGTTGCGCCCCGCGGTCCACGAGCGACGGGTGGTCAGCAGTGGCACGATCCTCGATCCCCGTTCCGACCCCGGAACTTGGGAGATGGGCACGCGCCTGCTCGTCACGCGGGGACCGGCCGATACTCAACCGTTGCCGGCTGCTCGTCTGTTCGCCGACGGGCTCTCCAGTTGGCTCTTGCGACGCAGCGACGGTGTCAACGAGTGGATGGTGTTCGATCGGCCGGCGGGCTCCGAACGGGACCTCGTCATCCTGGCGACCGTCCTTGACGCCACGATCGTGCAGCGACATCCCTCCGGTGCCGTGCGGCTCGTCGGAAGCTTCGGCGTCCTTCGGTGGGAGGGATTCGCCTGGCATCACGAGCCACCGGCGCGCCGATGGACCGATGCCGTCGCCGCCGACTCAGTTCACGGCGACGCCCGGATCATCGAGCACATTCTTAAGTTCGCGATCCACGATCTCGGATCGATGCGCATCGGCGCCCTGCTCATCTACCGACCCGATGGCCACCCCGGACCCTCGGTCGAAGAGCGGCTGCCGGCGCCACCGCCGTTGCGGATCGACGCGGCCACGCACCTCGCGCCGCTGCGCCACGCGCTCACGCAGGTCGACGGCGCCGCCGTCTTCGACGCCGGCGGCGTGCTCCGTCAACTCGGCGTGCGACTCGTGCCCAGCGACGTCGCCGAACAAACGGTCGAGGCCCTGAGAGGCACTCGACACACCGCGGCCCGCCGGTACAGCTACGACGACCCACTGGCCACGGTCATCGCGGTGAGCGACGACGGGCCGGTCACCGTGTTTCGCAACGGTGCGGTGCTCGCGAACTCCCACACCGACTGACCAGGCGCGAGTCGCTTCGAAATCAAGGCCGCAGCCGCGACATAGCTGTCAGGCTGGGCCGGTGGACGACGAGCAACGATTTCAGCCGCCAGCAGGCGAGTCAGCGACTGACATCGGGGCGACCCCATTTGTTGCCGCCGCCGACATCGTGTTGGCCACCGGCGTTGGCCCTGGCGTCGCATCCGACCTCGGCGTCGCTGTCGCCCGCACCCCCGCCCCCGACGCCCCCGACGCCCCCGACGCCGGCCCCGGCCTCGGCCCCGCCCGCACGGTCGTGCTCGTCGAGGGGACCAGCGACCAGGTTGCGCTCCAGTCGCTCGCGGACCGCCTGGGTCGGGATCTGGACGCCGAGGGCGTTTCGGTCGTGCCCATGAACGGCGCCACGAACGTCCGCCGCTTCCTGGAGCTGTTCGGTCCTCACGGTCTGGCCGTCCGGCTGGCGGGGCTCTGTGACTCCGGCGAGGAAGGCCTCTTCCGCCGCGGTCTGGCACGGGCTGGTATGGGCGCCAACCTCACTCGGGCGGACATGGAATCGCTCGGTTTCTACATGTGCCAGGCCGACCTGGAGGATGAACTGATCCGCTCCCTCGGCGCCGCGTCAGTGCTCGAGGTGATCGACGCTCAGGGTGAGTTGGGGTCGTTCCGGACGTTGCAGAAACAGCCGGCGCAGCAAGGACGCACGATCGAGGAGCAGCTCCGGCGCTTCATGGGCACCCGCGGCGGCCGGAAGATTCGTTATGGCCGGCTGCTGGTCGACGCCTTGGACCTCAAACGAGTGCCCCGGCCGCTGGATCGGCTACTCGCCCATGTCTGACGACGCGCCATGTCGTCGTACGGGACGATGGAACCGATGGAATCGATGGAATCGATGGAATCGATGAAAACTATCGGTATCTTCCTCTTTGACGACGTCGAAGAACTCGACGCGGTCGGCCCGTGGGAAGTCCTGGCGAACTGGACCCAGAACTGGCCCGAAGACGGCTGGCAGGTGGTGAACTTCTCCCGCGCTCTCCCCGAGGTCCGCTGTGCCAAGGGACTGACCATTCGAGCCGACTTCGACTGGAACACGGTTCCGCCACTGGACGTCCTGGTCTTTCCCGGCGGTCAGGGCACCCGGAAGCTACTGGACGACCCCACCGTCCTCGATTGGGTTCGCCAGCTACGCGGGGACGAGACGTTGATGACGAGCGTCTGCACCGGATCCCTGGTCTACGCCGCCGCCGGCATCCTCGCCGGGCGAGCGGCCACGACGTATTGGAACGCCCTCGACCTGCTCGCCCAGCTCGACCCGGCCATCGACGTACGCCGAAACGATCGATGGGTCGATTCAGGCGAGGTCATCACGGCGTCTGGGGTATCTGCAGGCATCGACATGGCGCTACACCTCGTGCGTCGGCTCGCAGGTGACGAACGGGCCCGCCAGGTACGCCGGGCCATCCAGTACGACCCCGCACCACCCGTCTAACCGGCGGCGCGCCGGTCTCTCACGGTCCCCAGCCGCCGGAAGGGTCCGGGGAAAAGGGGCGACGATGCTGACCGAGCCGGTTTCGGGGTAGGAACGCGAGGCGACGTACAAGCGGACAAAGGGTGGAGGAGCGTTGGAAACGGCCAAGAATGTCAAAGGTGAAGTCAAAGAGGTGCTCGGAGCCGTGACCGGCGACCGTCGCGTGGAAGCCGAGGGACGAGTCGAGCAGCAGGTCGCGGACCCCGACGCACCCCAGAGCAACGAGAGCGACGCCGCGGTCGGCCACGCCGAACGCGACGTCCGGGAGGACCACCATGACGTCCCCGGCGCCCCGGCCGACGAGGACGGCCCCTTGGGAACCACCTGACGGTTGGGGGGCGCGCCCGCGGGGGTAGAGCGGGATGGGAACGGGAAAGGAGGCACCATGCCCAAGGACACCAAGGAAGAGCTGCCGGGTACGATCCGGCGCTCACCGGCCAAGGCGCAGCGAACCTACGCCGAGACCCTTGCGTCGGCCCACGAGCAGTACGACTCCGAAGAGCGAGCCCATCGGACCGCGTTGGCGTCGCTCAAGCACAGCTTCGAGAAGGTGGACGATCACTGGGAGCCCAAGAAGAAGAAGGGCCCGTCGGACGAGCGGGCCAAGCGCGGTGGCCCTGCCGGCGGCGAGAGCGCGGGCGGCGTGGACGTCGAGGGACACACCAGGGATGAGTTGTACCAACGGGCCAAGAAGCTCGGGGTCCGGGGTCGTTCCAAGATGACGAAGATGGAGCTCGGTCAGGCCATCGCCCGCAAGCAGGACTGACGTTGCCACCCGGGGCAGACGGCGACGCCGGCCCAGGGCGAAGCAGGCTCGCCCAGTGGCCGGTGCTACGCCAGATACGAACCACGGATCGCTCCGCGAGGGGCGCCGCGGTGAAGAGCGCCGCCACCGACGCTCTGCGGCCCCGGATCACCACCGCGGACAAGGTGGTGAAGTCCATTTGCCCGTACTGCGCCGTGGGCTGCGGGCAGAACGTCTATGTCGAGGATGACACCGTCACCCAGATCGAAGGCGACGCCGACTCCCCCATCAGCCGGGGCCGGTTGTGCCCCAAGGGCTCGGCCTCGCTCCAGCTGACCACGGGTGATGCCCGGCAGTACCGCGTCCGCTACCGCCGCCCCTACGGGCAGGACTGGGAGGACCTCCCCCTCGACCAAGCAATGGACATGATCGCCGACCGGGTCATCAAGAGCCGCCGCGAGGGTTGGCAATGGGAAGCCGAGGGCAAGCGGGTGCGCCGCACCCTGGGCTTCGCCCACCTTGGCGGGGCGACGCTGGACAACGAGGAGAACTACCTCATCAAGAAGTTGTTCACCGCCCTCGGCGCCATCCAGATCGAGAACCAAGCCCGGATCTGACACAGCGCCACCGTCCCCGG
>JAUTXM010000217.1 GCA_030838025.1 Acidimicrobiaceae bacterium | reverse complement strand
GGCCACGACTAGCGGGCGCTGGCCGCGACAGGCCGGGTGGAGGACCTTCATGTCCGTGGGCGGACCAGTGAAGGCGGCCGGGGGGCAGGATCGCCTTGGCTGACCTCAGCGCTGTCCAGGTCGTACTCCTCCCCGTCGCGGTCGATTCGGGGTCAATCGGTCGGAGGGAGTTGAAGTCTCCGGCGGGCATCTGACTCGGCGTGCGAGGCGTTCTTGAGCATCCGGTTGCGGCTGTAAGGCAGATAGACCAGGAGAACCGCCCACAAGACAACCAGCCCCCAAGCCACCACCGCGCTACGAGTGGATGCCCCGAAGGAGGACAGCAAAGCCAGCGTCAGCGTTCCCAGTGCGGCTACCCACAGCACCCACCTGTAGCGACGACCTCGGTCTTGCGTTCGCCGGATGGCGCCGATGTAGTCGAGGACCGCCGGGGCGAGTCGAGCGTCAGGCAGGTCCTCGCCTCGGCGGACAACACCGGCGACGGCCACTCGGTCCGCGGGCTGGAGCTGATCGGCTCCTGGCCAGGATCTACGGAGAAACAGCGCCATCACCACACCGAAGAACACGGCGAAGAACAGACCCTGAAAGATCGCCTTCCCCGGGGATCCGGACTGGGCAAACTGGATCATCCCAAAAAGCGCACCGGTCGGCAGCCCAATCCACAGGGCCATACGCGGCCACCCTCCGCCCCACACGTCCTCCGGCTTCACCTGGTCATTGATGCCCAGTGCAGGCGGGCGCCACACCCCGACCGGCCAACCAAGCGTCCGCGAACCGGCCGGCTCGCATGCGCCCCCAAGCGCTCGACGGACTCTTCGAGGATGCTCGAGATGCCCTTCAACGCGAGGCCCAGTTCACCGGGACCTGACACGAGCCGCCTGCCCTCCACTGGGCTGCCGTGGCTGGGCTTGGCGGGAACAAGGGACCCGCTGTCATCGCCACCCCGCCAGCGACGACGCCAAGGCGGGGGCCCACGATCGGTCGGAGCCCGTTCGACCGACGTGTCGGCCCCTCCGTCGCCGCGCCAGTACTGCAAGATGCAGCACCATCCAAAGATCCCGGACGTGATCGCAACTCCGCCGCCAAACCAGATGTCCGATGTGATGGCCAGGAAGATCCCCAGTGGTAAGTCTCTGATGTCGACGGCTGCGGCAGTGTTGGGGGGCGTCGGAGGTTGGCTAATACTCTTCGCGTACTATTGGAAGTTGACCGCATATCTGTTCGAGAGACACGGTTGGCAATCGGCCTGGCGACGGCGGGCGATTAGATCGGTCAGACGAGCAGTACCTGTGCTGCTTATATGCGGTGGTACACTCGTTATTGTGGCCCTTGCGCTCGTAATCTTTCATCAGACAATGTCGTAATGTCAGAAACTTGGCGACTTTCGCCGAGCAGTACATGTCTTTGCATGGTTGTCGGATCGACCGACGCTGGCGCCTACGTCGAGTCAGACCAGCGGGTAACCGACAGACTGAATCACTTAACTTAACAAGGTTCGCGTAGGGCACCGACTTGCCGAAATGTCCGATTCGAAGCCGGATCCACGGTTTTGGGACAGGGGCTGTAGGTGGCTCCTGAGGACCTCCAGCGGGTGCGTCCGCCAGCCACACACCACCGGATAGGCCAGAACGCGGTCCCAAGCCGAACCCACCATCGGGGCATTCTCCAGCGCCGCCAACCAGCTACTGGGGGCGGGGGCATCAAACCATTCTGCCAAATCGAGAGGCTCGGGAGGCCCGCCGGATAGTTCACCTCGAACGGTCCCGGTGGAGACCTCGGGCCAAGTGCCCGGGACGCGTCGGAGCAGAACGATCCATTTTGAGCAGAACGACGGAGATGTGCGCGGACGGTCACCACGGCGCCTCGCGCGGCTGCTGTTGCCTTGGTATGTAGATCCTGCGCGCGCCCTGACCTTCCGATCCGGCATCATCTGGTGGTGCCGGACGGCGACAATCAGGATGAGTGGCCACACCGGTTGACGGTGTTCACGCCCTTGTCGGTGGTTGACGTGGGCCTCGCGGAACGGCTCATGGATCGCTATCTCAAGGTACTTCGCGACCGACTGACCCGCGACGAACTTCAGTACGCCGTCGGCAACAAGCCGCCTGGGATGGAGGTGGGCACGGAGCCCGACGGAAGCCATGTTCTGCGCATCTCCTTCGGCGGCACGGTGACGATGACCAACTGGGACGGCACACCGGAGGACGCCATGTCAGTCGTCAACAACTTCGCGGCCACTGCAGCCGACAACGTCTCTGCGGACTATTGGGTCACTGGAGGATGGCGAACCCAGACAAGCTTCACCGAACAGGATCCTGATCAGGGTGCGTAAGGACCTGGTCGCCCGGGTCGGGGCTGCCCGAACATCTCATCTGGACGGCTGCGGTCGCGTCGGCCCCGGCGTCGGAACCGACCAGAACGACAGGATGTACGCACGCCACCTTGAGGCGCGGCCGACGCGCAGGCCCGTTCGAATCGGTTGGGGTGGTTACCCTTGGGTCATGCGCGACGGTCGGGATATTTTCGCCGAGCTGCAACAAAGCGGCCTGGTTGTCTCAGATGTCGGCTACGACGCCGTCATGGCCGACTTGGTCAACGGCGCGCCGCCGATACTCGTCCTCGGCGGGTCTCACGGACCGGCAATCGGCACGAGGGTCATCTCGATTCGGCAAAGGCAACTGCTCGACGAGTTGGTGGCGGTGGCCCGGGTGCCGTTCTCAAAGTCGGGACCAGCTCAGCCGCCCGCGGTCCCGTGGCAGAGGTTGGCCGACGACTTGAGAAGAACAGCCGGCCGCAAACTCGACCTGGCCTTCCACTGGGAGGGTTATCGGGACGGCGGGTATTGGATGTGCGAGCTGTCACTCGATGGCGTGGCGCAGGGCGGCTGCAATGTCGACTGGGGTCAAGCTGACCCGGAAGGCTCCTTGGTGGACCTTGCGGATCGGTTGTGCGAGGGCTGGCTTCATGAGGAGGTGTGGGGCGGCTGGCCAATGTGTGTCAAGCACCCCACCCGCCCCATGTGGGCGGAAATGGGCGAAAGCGGCCGTGCCATGTGGGGATGCGAGGCCGACCACTCCGATGCCGTGGAGATCGGACAGCTCGGCCTCTGACAATCAAAATCCCCAATCGGCCAATCCCGCATCCCGAGTGCCTTGGCTGGTCGACAATGCAGGGCTTGGCCATTACGGGGCCCGGCGCCAAGGACGACGAAATCGTCTGGCTGGACAGACGTCGACTCGCCCGCCCAGATTTCCCGATCTGGAAGGCCGTGGCCAGCCAGCGCCGGCATGCTGATGACGCACAGAGCGACGGGTAGGAGCGCGAGAGATCCGTCGGAGTTTGATCCGGGTGGACCGAATCGAACGGTCCTACAACCTCGACGAGCGCGGTCGGCCCACCAGGGATCCCGGACGGTCCACCATCGCGCCGTTGGCGACGGGTAGCCAGTTGTTTTACGGGGAATGCAGGCGCCGCCAGAACGATCCATCGGAACCTGCCACAGGAGCCTGACGCCGTCCCCGTGGCCGCACTGATCGACGGCTCGGCGTGCGATCTCTTCCAAGGCCGGCCGACCACACCGCCGTCATACGACCCCGGTCCTGGCTCGTTTCGCTGCCCCTCAACCCGCCGTACCTACAGAGTATGAAAAGCGATGCCATCGCTGTGGGCCGCGGCTTTCAGGCCTGGTCCGACGTCGTACGTTGAGACAGCGATCCCGGCTTCGAGCTCATGAGCTGTCGCGAGGGCCTCGACC
>JAUTXM010000215.1 GCA_030838025.1 Acidimicrobiaceae bacterium | reverse complement strand
AGCTGCGCCACGGGGCTGTTTCCTTTCAGAAGAATCGTGTTTCAACTGTTCTTCGGAGCCGCCGGGCGATATGGATCCCCCATGGAGGGCTGGAGGGCCCGCACCTGGCGACCCGGGGAGGCGTGCCCAGGTGACGACATTAGGGCGCTCGGGTCACGACGCCCGTGGCAGGATGGCCCCGATGGCTGACGACCTGGGGAGCTCCGGACCGGCGGGCAACGCCCGGAGGCGCTACCACGTGGCCGCCGGCCAGTTGTCAGCCGACACCGCCCAGACCGCCAACATGCGTCGCCTCGAGGGCGTCGCGGGCAAGACGGTCGGGTCCACGGCCCTCTGGATGGGCCAGACCCATATGGCGCCTGAAACTCAGTCCGCCGACCACCACCACGGCGCCACCGAGACGGCGATCTACGTGCTTTCGGGCCACCCCCGGTTCGTGTTCCTCGACGAAGCCGGTGACGTGACGATCGACACTGCGCCGGGGGACTACGTCTTCGTCCCGCCCTGGGCGCCCCACCGGGAGGAAAATCCCTCGCCCGACACCGAGGCCGTGGTCGTCATCGCCCGCAGCTCCCAGGAGGCCGTGGTCGTGAACCTGCCCCCGTCGGACCGCGCCGGTTAGCTGCACCGTCGACCGGCTGTCCCCCGGGCCCGTGTGGGTCATCCCGGGGAACAGCCCCAGGCGTTGTTACGGTTGGCCGACCAGGAATACGTGGACCGTCTGCGCCCGGGCGCTCGAACCGCCGTTCAGCGGACGGAAGACGACCGTGCCGTCGCCGGCACAGGGAATCAGGATCCTGGTCGGGATGTTCTTCACGCCGTAGTGAACGAAGTCGGCCAGGTGGACCGTGTGGGGGATCGGGAAACGGAGCTTCAGATCGGCGCTGACCTGGTGGCCGTTGCCCATGAAGCCGCTCGGCCGGAGGTCGAGGCCGCGCTCTACTTCGACGGTCTGGCCGGCCGCCGGATGGCCGAGATCACCGGGACGGACGGGGCCGGCGCACGCCATACGGATCGTGGCGTCCTTCAGCTGGCCGTTCACGAACCCGTTGAAGATCTGGCCGGGATCGATCGGGTTGCCGGCGCTCTGGGCGCCCGCTGAACCCACTGCGACCCCGGTTGCCAGTGCGACGGACGCGACGAAGACAAACAGTCTGTGCATCGATTCTCCTCTTCGTGAAGGCAGCCTCCGCCGAGCCGGTGATGGCTCTGGACGCCGCTTATGCCATTTGCCCTACTAAACGCCCGAGCGGTGCCGGGCCGCGACAAGGCGACCCAACGTGGACCAAAAGGTCATTTTCCGAGCGCGATCGGGTCGGCATAGGCATCGCGGGGAAAATGCCTCCCGCGACGCCGGTGCGCGCCGCGGGAGGCATTTTCCCCAGCTGCTGTCAGAGGATGAAGAGCATCTCCTGGTACGTCGGAAGCGGCCAGAGATCGTCGGCGACCAGGGTTTCCAACTCGTCGGCTGCGGTTCGCACGGCGCTCATCGCCGGGAGGAGGTTGTGGCCGGCGTGCTCGGCTTCTTCCATCGCCGACGACCCCTCGTGCGCCAGCTCGGCGCGCAGCTTGGCGATGCCGACGCGCAGCGCCTTCATCGAAGCCGACACCTCGTCCAGGGTGGACCGGTCGACCTCGGCGCCGACCGATTGGAGGGCGGCAATGTTGGTTGCCAGCTCGGTCTGGTAACGCAGCGCCGCGGGCAGGATCACGGTGTTGGCCATCTCGAGGGTCAACCGGGCCTCGACGCCGATGCTGAGGGCGTACTGCTCGAGAGCGATGTCGTAGCGGCTGTGCATCTCCCGGGGGCTGAACACGCCGTAATGGCTGAACAGCTCCATCGCCTCGTCGGTGATGAGCTGAGGCAGGGCGTCGAGCGTGGTGCGCAGGTTGAGCAGACCCCGGGCGGCCGCCTCGGTCTGCCACTCGTCGGTGTAGCCGTCGCCGTTGAAGACCACGCTGCCGTGGTCGGTGATGACTTCCTCCAGGACCTTCTGGACGGCCACGTTGAACTCCGCGCCCTCGGCGACCAGGGACTCGATCTCGGTGGCCATGTGGTCGAGCGCCTCGGCGAGGATGGTGTTGATCGTTACCATGGGACCGGCGATCGTCTGCAACGAGCCCGGGGCACGGAACTCGAAACGGTTGCCTGTGAACGCGAACGGGCTGGTCCGGTTGCGGTCGCCGGGGTCGGTGGGCAAGACGGGGAGCGTGTCGACGCCGATCATCAGTGTTCCCCGCTCCTTCGAGTTGGTCGCCCCGCCCTTGGCGATCTGGTCGAACACGTCGGTCAGCTGATCGCCCAGGAAGATCGAGATGATGGCGGGCGGCGCCTCGTTGGCCCCGAGGCGGTGGTCGTTGGTTGCCGACGCCACTGACGCCCGGAGCAGGCCGCCGAACTTGTGGACGGCTCGGATCACGGCACCGCAGAACACGAGGAACTGGGCGTTGTCGTGCGGGGTGTCGCCCGGAAGCAGCAGGTTGCCCTCGCTGGCGTTGCCCAGCGAGAAGTTGACGTGCTTGCCCGAACCGTTGATGCCCTCGAACGGCTTCTCGTGAAACAGGCACTCCATGCCGTGCTTCTGCGCCACCCGCTTCATCATCACCATGAGGAGCTGCTGATGGTCGGTCGCCACATTGGAGCGCTCGAACATCGGGGCCAGCTCGAACTGGCCCGGGGCCACCTCGTTGTGCCGGGTCTTGGCGGGGATGCCGAGTTTGAACAGCTCCCGTTCGGCGTCGAACATGAACGCCAGGACCCGCTCGGGGATCGCCCCGAAGTAGTGGTCGTCGAACTCCTGGCCCTTGGGCGCCTTGGCGCCGAAGAGGGTGCGCCCGGAGTTCAGCAGGTCGGGGCGGGAGAGGAAGAAGCTCCGGTCGATCAGGAAGTACTCCTGTTCGGCGCCGGCGAAGGACACGACGGCATCGGGAGCGGCGTGGCCGAACAGCTTCAGGACCCGCTCGGCCTGGGCCGCCATGGCCTGCTGCGAACGCAAGAGGGGGGTCTTGTGGTCGAGCGCCTCACCGGTCATCGACACGAAGACGGTGGGGATGCACAGCGTGTTGCCGTTGGGGTTTTCCAGGATGTAGGCGGGGCTGGTGACGTCCCAGCCGGTGTAGCCCCGGGCCTCGAAGGTGGCCCGGAGGCCGCCACTCGGGAAGCTGGAGGCGTCCGGCTCACCCTGGGTGAGGGTCTTGCCCGCGAATTCGGCGATTGCCGAGCCGTCGCCGCCTGGTTCCAGGAAGCTGTCGTGTTTCTCGGCGGTCAGGCCGGTCAGGGGGTAGAAGACGTGGGCGTAGTGGGTGGCGCCCTTCTCCATCGCCCAGTCCTTCATGGCCGCGGCCACGATGTCCGCGACCGTCGGGTCGAGGGGCTTCGAGTGCTCGATCGTCGCCATGACCGACTTGAAGACGGGCTTCGGGAGGCGTTGCTGCATGACCAACTTGGTGAAGACGTTCTGCCCGAATATGTCGCCGGGTGCCTCTGCCGCCGGCGGGAAGAAACCGGCGGGCGGCT
>JAUTXM010000196.1 GCA_030838025.1 Acidimicrobiaceae bacterium | reverse complement strand
CCCCGGACAACGCGCCGACACCTGGGGCGGCATAGAGCAAACCAAGGGTCGCGGCGCCGCCGCCGTACACCGACAACGCCAGGGCGGGAAAGACCGCCCGCGGCATGCCGAAGATCATGGCGTCGAGGTCGACCAGGTAGGTGGCCGACAGCAGGCGTTGACCCTTCAGGTATCGCAACCCCTCCACGATCGACGCCAGGCCGGCGCGACTCGTTCGGCCCTCGGGGACGAGCGGGGGGAGGAAGGCGGTTATCGCCCAGGTCAGGGCCAACGTCAAGGCGTCCAGCCAGAACACCAGACTCAGCCCGACCGTTCCGATCAGCACGCCGGCCAGCGCCGGCCCGGCGACGATCGACAGCTGGAACACGATCTGTTGGAGGGCGAGCGTCGCGGGCAACTCGGCGGCGGCGACGATCATCGGCATGGCGGCCCGTTCGGTCGGCGCGTGGACCCCCTGGAACGCCGCGGTCACCGCACTCAGCACGAACAGGGGCCAGAGCTGCGGCCGCGGCAGGCTGGCGTTGACCGCCAGCCCGACGCTGGACATGGTGAGCACCCCGACGGTGATCAGCAGCAAGCGGCGGCGGTCCATAGTGTCGGCGATGGCGCCGCCCCAGAGCGTCCCCGCCAGCAGGGGCCCCAGCTGCGCCAGGCTGATCAGGCCCACGACGAGGGTCGAGCCGGTCATCCGGTAGGCCTGGTAGGCCACACCCACGACCGTCGCCTGCGCACCCAGGGTGGACAAGGCCTGCCCGGCCAGAATGCGCCGGAAGTCCGGGTACCGGCGCAGGGGCGTGATGTCCGCCAACACCCGTTTCACCGGCCGATGGTAACGAGACTCTGGAAATTTGGCGTCATCCCGCCCGCGGTATGGCTCCGTAGAAGGACCGTTCCCGTCAAATAGTCAGCCCCCGGAGGCAGCGTGACCCAAGCAAAACTCATCCCCAGCAGCAGCCATCTCCCGCTGACCTACAACCAGATGTTCGGCTATCTCTTCGGGTTGGTGTACCTGGCGGTCGGGGCGGCTGGGTATGCCGCAACCAAAGGGATCAGCGCCACCGCCACCGTGGGTGGCCGCGAGCTGCACTGGTTCAGCGTGAACCCCCTGCACAACGTCACCCATCTGGCGGTGGGCGCCCTGCTCATGATCGGCGCCTTCGCCGGCCCGGTTATCTCCCGTGGCATCAACTTGGTCGTCGGTTCGGTGTACCTGCTGCTGGCGGTCGCGGGACCCTTCCTCGTCGGGTCCACCGCCAATATCCTCGGCCTCAACCTGGCTGACCACCTGCTGCATCTGGCGACCGCGGTGACGGCCCTCGGCGTGGCCGTGGTGCTCGGCGCCCGGGACGAACTCCAAACTCGCTGATCACTGACCGCTCAAGCTGAACTCGGCCGCCGGCCTTTGTGCCGGCGGCCCTGTTCGCCCACGCCTCATGACCCGCCGCCTGTTCGCCCTTGCCGTCGTCCCTCTGGCCTGGCTGGTCGGAATGGTCGCCTCCGCAGCACCCGCCTCCGCCCACAGCGTGTCGGGGGTGGGTGCCACCAACTGGCAGACCACCCTTACCGGCGTCATCCCCGCCACGCCCGGGCTGTCCGTGCGGGTAGTCGAGAACGGCAGCCGCCTCCAGGTCACCAACCACGGCCCCGAAGTCGTGGTGCTCGGCTACGAGGGCGAGCCATACCTCCGGATCGGGCCTCACGGGGTGTTCATCAACACTCGCTCCCCCGCCGCCTACCTGAACTGCAGCCGCTCGGGTTGCTCGGTTCCCGCCACCGCCGACGCCCGCGCAACACCCCGCTGGGAGCAGTTCTCGAATAGCCAAACCGCGCTCTGGCACGACCACCGGATCCACTGGATGGGCAACCAGTTGCCCCCGGACGTGGCCCGAGCGCCGGGCCAACGCCACGTGCAGGCGCGCTTCACGGTCACCCTTCTGCAGGGGTCGAGCCGGATCGAGGTCAAGGGGGACTACACGTGGGTACCGGGCCCTGGCCCGTTTCCCTGGTTGGTCCTGGCGGCGGCGCTGGCCGCCGTGGCGATCCTCGTGGCGGTGACTCGGTCGTGGCGCGTCCTGGCCGTTGCAACCGGCCTGGTTGTGGCGTTCGACTTCGGCCATGCCGTGGCGGTGGCGGGGTCTTGGTCCGGCGGCCCGGTGTTCCGGGTGGCGCAGCTGTTCGAGGGCAGCTCGTACCAGATCCCCGGCTGGATCCTGGGTGCCCTCGCGGTGCGGCTGCTGTCGCGGGGCCGCCCCCGGGGGCGCCAGGCGGCGGCGTGCGCCGGGGCATCGGCGGTGTTGTTCACCGGCCTCCTCGATTTCCAGGTCCTGGCCCGCTCGCAAGGCCCCTTCGCAGGACCGGTCGCCCTCGACCGGCTGTGCGTCGCGGTGTGCCTCGGCCTCGGCCTAGGAGTCGTAGCCGGTGCCCTGGCATTGATCCGCGCCGACCACCCACGGGTCGAATACGAGGGGTACGACGAGTATGACGGTGAACTGTGTGTTCCAGGCAACGCGCGCACAGACTTGAAAACAAGAACAAGGCTGCAATAGCCACCAGATTAAATCGTCGACAACGATTCCTGTCGGGGGCGTCCGATAAAGAGAACGCGTCCCGGATCCGCCGGGATCTCATCATAACCCTCATGAAGCCCATTCCTACGAAACCGGCATACCAAACGAATACAATGAAGACATCTCTGGATTCTCCCCGTTGCCCCTGATCTTCCTACGGCGAAGGTGGCCCAACTTCGGCAGTCGTGCCGATGCGAATCACGGGGTGCTGAGCTGGGTCCAGCCAGCCAAGCACGGATTCCAGGGTCCCCGACGGAAGGGCGATGCAACCCGCCGTTACTCCGGACGTTGTGTAGTCGTGGAGGAAAATTCCGCTGCCCCGCCCGATGCTGGTCGGGTTGATGTTGAAATTGATGACGGCGAAATGCTGGTAGGCCACGGTCTGCTGCCACAGTGCCTCGGAGTTGGGCGGCGGGTCCTGGCCGCAGGGAACGAAGAGGTATTGGTTGTAGGTCGAATCGTGGACACCGGACCACCAGTCTCCGCAGACCAGATTGTGGTAGGCATAGCGCCCATTGACCGGGGAACCCAAACCGTACATCGTCGCACCGAAGGTGTAGGTACCAGTTGGGGTGGTGCCATCGTTCTCGGTCCGGTTGTCGGAGAGCCCGTTGTACCCGAGTTCTGCCGTGTAGGGACCAAGGGCGACGCGCCACACGCCCCCGCTGAACTGATACGCGGTAAGGGTGGCTGTGGTGGAGGTATATCGGGGCGATGAGACCACGATCTCCTGGGTCGCGCCGCCGGGGCCAAACCCCGATCCCGGCGGCAGGAATGCGTAAGCGTGGTCGTCGGTCCCGCGGCCCAGCACGTAGGGGTTCGCGCCCCGCGTGGTAACCGTAGCCGGCGCGCCGACAACGGCATCTTGTGGAGCCCCTATGGTTCCCCAACTGCTCCAGCCACCACTCCAAGTCGACTGGTAGACCCGAGCATCGGTCCCGCGGACGAAAACCGTCAAATTCTGGCCACCCCAGGGAGCGGCAGATGGAGCCGACGCCAGTGTCCCCTGCTCGGTTCCTGGCGGCTGGAACCAGGTGCTCCACCCGCCTCCGCTGAAGAAGGACTGCCAAAGATGGCGGTCGTTGCCCTCCACGAAGACGTCGAGGCGGCCCGCCCCCCACGAGGCGACAGCGGGTCTGTCGGCGGAGCCCTGGGGTGGTGTTCCCCGGTACTGCCAACCGGCACTCCAGGCGTTCATGTTCCAAAAGCGCTGGTAGATCGCGCCGTCGGTTCCGAGGACGAAGATGTCGAGCCGTCCCACGCCCCAACTGGTAACGGCGGGCGACGACGCTAAGGTGCCGTCGTCTCCAAGCGGCTTCAGCCAGCCGGACCATTGGCAGCCACCACAGCCAGTCCATTGTTGCCAGAGACGGTTGTCTCCTCCCCGGACGAACACGTCGACGCGCCCGTCGGCCCACGACACCGCGGCCGGGTCCCCGACCACGCCAGGCGGCGGTGTCCCTAACGACGCCCACGACTTCGACGCGGTGGACCACCAAATTGCAGCATCGGTACCGACGACAAACGCGGCACGTCCCGACGACGGCTGATCAATTGTTGCAGGTGCGGAGCGGAGCACGCCATCTGGGCGAAAAAGGCTGGCGCCGGTATAGGGGCCGGGCGTGGATGCGGCAACGCTCACAACATCGACTGCGAGGACTACTCCAACAATTAGCAAAGAACAAAGACAAACCCGGCCCCAGCCGGCACGGATCGTCGCCACGGCGGCAGACCCTACACGGCGAGTCGCGATGAGACTAATCGGTTTGCCCTTATACCGGTGTTGAAATACTCGATAATCGCAAACCGATTCCGTCTCCGGGTCCGCCAGCCCGAACCGTAACCCGATCTTCCTCTTGGCGGACGGTTTGGCCGCCCACGGCGAGGATTTTCCCCAGACTGCCTTTACGACAGGCGTTCGAGGATCATGGCCATGCCTTGGCCGCCGCCGACGCACATGGTCTCGAGGCCGATCTGCTTGTCGTGGAAGGCCAACGAGTTGACCAGCGTGGTGGCGATGCGGGCGCCGGTCATCCCGAAGGGGTGGCCCACGGCGATGGCGCCACCGTTGACGTTGAGCTTTTCCATGTCGATCCCGAGCTCCTCGGCCGAGGGGATGACCTGGGCTGCGAACGCCTCGTTGATCTCGACCAAGTCGATGTCGGCGATCGTCATGCCCGCCCGGGCCAGGGCCTGGCGCGACGCCTCCACCGGTCCGAGGCCCATGATCTCCGGTGACAGGCCGCTGACGCCGGTGGCCACGATTCGGGCCAGCGGGGTGACTCCCAGCTGCGCCGCCTTGGTGTCGCTCATGATGACCAGCGCCGCCGCCCCGTCGTTGAGGGCGCAGCAGTTGCCGGCCGTCACCGTGCCGTCGGGCCGGAACACCGGCTTCAGCTGCGACACCCGCTCCAGTGTCGTGCCCGGCCGCGGCCCGTCGTCGGCCGCCACCACGGTCCCATCGGGCAGGGTGATCGGCGTGATGTCGTGCTCCCAGAAGCCGCTGGCCAGCGCCGCCTCGGCCAAGTTCTGGCTGCGCACCCCGAAGGCGTCCTGCGCCTCGCGGGTCACGCCGCGGAGCTGGGCCACGTTTTCCGCCGTCTGGCCCATGGCGACGTAGATATCGGGCAGCTGCCCGTCCTGGCGCGGGTCCTGCCACGGCCCGGCCCCGCCGAGCGCCCGGTCGGCGGTGGCCGCCTCGGCGGCGGCGAAGCTGGGGTTGTGGGTGTCGGGCAGAGTGTCGGAGGAGCCCTTGATGAAGCGGCTGACGGTTTCCACCCCCGCCGAGATGAAGACGTCGCCCTCCCCCGCCCGGATGGCGTGCATCGCCATGCGGGTCGTCTGCAGGCTGGACGCGCAGTACCGGGTGACCGTCGTTCCCGGCAGGGCGTCGTAGCCCAGCAGCACCGCCACCACCCGGGCCAGGTTGAAACCCTGCTCGCCGCCCGGAAGCCCGCACCCGAGCATCAAGTCGTCGATGTCGGCCGGGTCGAGTTCGGGCACCCGGTCAAGGGCCGCCCGGACGATCTGGGCCGTCAGGTCGTCGGGTCGTATGGCGACCAGCGACCCCTTGAAGGCTCGGCCGATCGGCGAGCGCACCGCGGCCACGATCACGGCTTCCGGCATGGTGAACCCCCTTGGCAAAGGTTGTTACTCATCAGTAGCTTAGCGCACGCAAGCGGTCGAACGCATCCCACACGTCGACGAACCGTGTCGTGAGCGGGGCCAGTCCGAGCCGGATGGTGTTGGGAAAACGGAAGTCGGTGATGACCCGACCACTGCCGGCCAGCTCAGCGTGGATCCGCTGGGCATCGGCGTGACACAGGGACAGATGGGAACCGCGATGCACGCCTTCGGGCGGGGAACCAAGGGAGAACCCGCGCCCTGCCAGCCACGCCCGGTGCAGCTGCACGCCGAGAGCGCCCAGCGTGAGGGCCTTCCCGCGGATGGCGGCCACCCCGGCCTCGGCGACCACCTCGACGCCAGCCTGGACGCCGGCCAGCCCGATCACCGAGGGGGTTCCCACCAGGAACTGGCGGGCATCGGGCGCGGGGTCGTACCGCTCCCCCATGGCGAACTGGTCGCGCTGGCCGAACCAGCCCCAGATCGGCTGGCGCAGCCGGTCCTGGACTTCCGTGCGGACGAAGAGGAAGGCGGGGGCGCCCGGCCCGGCACACAGGTATTTGTACGTGCAGCCCACCGCCAGGTCGACGCCATGGCGGTCGAGCGCCACTGGGAAGCAGCCGGCCGAATGACTGAGATCCCACAGCATGAGGGCCCCGGCGTCGTGCACCGCGGCCGTGATGTCCGCCATGTCGGCCAGCGCCGAGGATCGATAGCCGACCTGCGAGAGGCACACGACCCCAACGTGGTCGTCCAGCGCCTGGGTCACGTCGTCGACCGTCGGGCCGGCGACCGGGTCCGAGGTGATCAGGCGCCGGTCGCCCAATCCCTCGAGCACGTAGCGGTCGGTGGGAAACTCGCCTGCGTCGGTGACGACGACCGGGCGGCCCGGTACCGCCGTGCGGGCGGCCATGGCCAGCTTGTACAGGTTCACGCTGGTCGAGTCCGACACGATGACCTGGCCCGGCCCGGCGCCCAGGATGGGCCCGGCCATCAGGTCGCCGACGTGCGTGGGTAGGTCGAGCCAGTGTTGCCAGCCCTCGACCAACTCCTTGGCCCACTCCTGCATGGCTCGTTCGATGTGTTCGACCGCAGCCCGGGGTTGACGTCCGAGGGAGTTGCCGCAGAGGTAGATGACGTCGGGATCGCCGATGGCGAACCGCTCGCGAAAGGGCGCCAACGGGTCGGCGGCGTCGAGGTCTTGGGCGTACGCCCGCGCGGGTGCTACGGGGGGGCTGCCAGACGCGGTCAAGTGTGCGACGCCGCTTGGGCCCCGGCTGAGGCCTGGCGCAGGGCGGCCTGGAACGCCCGGTCGTCGGCGGTCGCCGGCTCCGTCGTCGCGACGAAGTCGTCGACCAGGTCCGACAACCGCTCGGCGTCCTGCCTCGGCAGGAAGTGGCCGGAGCCTTGCAGGATTTCGAGCCTGCTGCCCGGCACTGCCTCGTGGGCCGCGTAACCATGGGCAACCGGGATGATCGAGTCTCGGTCACCCCACACGATCAGCGTCGGTATCGCTGCTGCCAGATACAGCTTCTCGTTGGCACTCACCCGCTGGCCGGCCAGGTCGATGACCTCTCGCACGGTGCTGAGAAAGGCCAGCCGGCCGGCCGGTGAGGTCAGGGAGGTGTAGTTGTCCCACATCTCGGTCTTGGCCTCGTCCACCCGCAGGCCGAGGCGGCGCAACCGGGCGGCCAAACCCAGCAGCACCGCGTGAGGTCGGGCGTGGAGCACCAGCGGGAGCACGAACTCCGCTCCCGGCAGGGCAACCGCCCGCAGCAGCGGCGTGACTTCCTTGCCGAGCCCGCCGCTCGCCACCAGAACCAGGCGCTCGCATCGCTCGGGAAACTGGTACGCCAGCTGCATGGCTATCCCGCCGCCAAAGGAATGGCCGACGAACGTGGCTCGCTCGATGCCGAGCGCCACCATGAGATCTCGGATGCCGCTGGCGTGGGCACCGAGCGAGTAGTCGCCTCGCGGTTTGGCCGACTCGCCGTGGCCCAGCAGATCCACCGCCAAGACGGTGTGGCGCGCCGCCAGACGGGGCCCGACCAGGCGCCAGGTGGCCGAACTGCTGGCCAGCCCGTGGATCAGCACGATCGCCGGTCCCTCGCCCGCCAGGCGGTAACCGATCTGCTGGCCGTTGATCGTCAGGTGGCGCACGTCGAAGCCGGTCATGCCGATCGCGCCCGGCTGATCGCGGCAGTCAAGGTGCCGCTTTGCACCACCTGGCCGACCACTCGCTCGACCTCCGAGGCGAAGATGAGCCGGGTGGCCTCGCCGCCGGTGACTCGTAAGCCCTCGAAGGCGGCCGCCAGCGCCTCGGGCGTGGGTTCGTGTCCGAATCCGTTGCCGGCCCGATCGAGCAGCAGCTGCACCACCTCGGCCACCGCCGGGCCCAGGCGCCGGCGCAGGATCGCGGCCGCGGCCGCCGACGTGGCGAGATCGACGCCGGCGTCGTCGAGCGCCAGCGACGCATCGAGCAGGCCGGGGCTGGGCACCAGGTACATCGTCCCGGCGCCGTTTCCCTGGCCCACCAGGACGCCGGTGCGCAGCAGTTCCGCCAGGGTGCCGGGGCTGCGGCTGCGGAGGCGGCCGGTCACCTCGTCGGACGTCAGCACCTGCGGCGTGTCCTCCGACCACGGCTGCCGAAGCCGGTCGCCCAGGCCCAGCCATTCCCGCACCGTGACGTCGCCCTCGCCGTCGCCATGACTCACCAGGTCCCGGATCGCCGACAGCTGGAGCCCTCGGTCCTGGAGCTCTCCGATCAGTCGGAGCCGATCGACGTGGCCGGAGCCGTACAGGCAGATGCGACCCTGGCGAGGCGGCCGAGGCAGGAGTCCTTTGGTCTGGTACAGCCGGATGGTGCGGCTGGGTACGCCGGTGGCGGCCGCCAGCTGGTCGATGGTGTATGACGACGGTGGGGCGGTGGCGAGGCTCACCCCTACAACTGTAACTGTTACAACGCTCGTTGTCAGCATTTGCAGGGTGCTGGCCGGAGGCCGGAGCACAAACTGTCGTGTACACAGCAGTTTGTACTCCCACCTATTCCAACCGGTCGATCGGCTGGACCCCCGATCGGGTCCTCACGCTCTAGCCTGGCCTGGTGGCCCTTTCCACCCCGCTCGGGCCGGTCGAGCCGCTTCACCGGCGGGTCATGGCGGCCCGCCTCGATTTCCCGCTTCGCCCCCTGCGCTATGTGGGCACCGCGATGCTGGCACTGGGCGCGGCGCTGCCCCACCTGCCGGGCAATCCCGGTCTGCCGTGCCCGCTGCGCTCGGTGACCGGGGTCCCGTGCCCGTTCTGTGGCCTCACGACCAGCGTGAAGGCGGTGCTGCGGGGAGACGGCCATGGCGCGTGGGCGGCCAATCCCTTCGGCCTGGTCCTCGTTGCCTTGGCGGTGTTCGTCGCGGTGCGTCCCCGCTGGCGGGTGTTGAGCGTTCCCTCGGCCGTGGTGGTGGCTGCCGTCGCCGTGTCCTGGGTGTTCGAACTCCACCGGTACCACTTCCTCTAGGACCGCGGCCGGCGACAGCGCATGACTCCGCTCCTGATCGCCGTGATCGCCGCCGTCGCCGTGGCCCTCACCATCCACTCGGCCCGGCGAGCCCTGGCCGAGCGCAACGCGGTCGAACGCCATCACCGCACCCTGGACGTGCTGGGCACCCTCGCCGAGCGGGCCGAACGAGCCGAGGTGGCGGCGCCGAGCGCCCCGGTCGCGGCCCCCTACCAGCCTCGGCACCGCCGGTCGCGCTCGACGCGGCGCCGGGTGTCGCCGTTCGCGGCGGTGGGGATCCTCGGGGCGGTGCTGGTGGCGGTCGCCGCCGGTTGGTACCTGGCGGCGCGCCAGCCCGGCGGAGCCTCCCCGGCGCAGAGGCAGCCACCTGCGAAACAGGCGCCCACGGTGGCGCCATCGACCACTCTCGCCAACCGAACCCCGGTCGTGCTCCTCTCGAGTGACGATCAGCAAGCCCGGTACCGTCTCCAGAGCCCGTCCGTCCAGGTCGAACTGGTGGCAACCGGGGCGTGCTGGGTGGAGATCAAGTCCGGCTTGGGCCAAGGACCGGTCGTGTTCTCGGGAACCCTGCGGCCGGGTGCCCGCCGCGCCATCCCCACCACCGCGGCGAGTGGCGGCGTCAGCATCCGCCTCGGCAACCCCGCCGGCATGTCGGTTTCGGTCGACGGCTCGGTTCTACCTGTTCCCCGACCGACCGGCACCAAGCCGTTCACGCTGCTGTTTCAGCCGGCCGGCTAGGGAACGCGACTAGGAGAGCGGTCGCTCCCTGGCGTCCCAGGTCGGGATCAGCCGGCGGGCCGCGCGGGCCTCGTCGACCCGTCCGACGGGCGTGGTCCGGGGCGCCTTCCCGGCCTCCTCCCCATCCTCCTCGGCGATGCGCAGCAGCGCCGCCGCCAGCGCCTCGAGCGTCTGGGGGCTCTCGGTCTCCGTAGGCTCGATCATGAGCGCTTCGGCGACGATCAGGGGAAAATAGACGGTCGGCGCGTGGAACCCCTCCTCCAGCAGTCGCTTGGCCACGTCGAGAGCACGCAACCCCCGCTGCCGCTTGAGGGTCGAAGTGGACACCACGAATTCGTGCAGGTTGGGCCGCTCGAACGGCGAGTCGTATGTGCCCTCCAGGCGCTGCCGCAGCCAGCGGGCATTGAGAACCGCCCCCTCCGCTACCCGGCGGAGGCCGTCGCCGCCGTTGAGCAGGATGTAGGTGTACGCCCGGGCCAGGGCCAGGGCATTGCCGTGCCACGAGTGGACCCGGCCGATCGAGCGAGGGGGGGTGACCCAGTCGAAGCTGCCGTCTGCGGCGCGGGTGGGGATCGGACCGGGAAGAAAATCGGCCAGCCGGGGTGACACCGCCACCGGGCCGGCCCCGGGGCCGCCGCCGCCGTGGGGCACGGCAAAGGTTTTGTGCAGGTTGAGGTGCACGATGTCGAACCCCATGTCGCCCGGTCGGGTCACGCCGAGTATGGCGTTGAGGTTGGCCCCGTCGTAGTACAACAGCCCGCCCACCCGGTGCACCGCCTGGGCGATCTCGACGATGTCTTCCTCGAACAGGCCGAGCGTGTTGGGGTTGGTGAGCATGATCCCCGCCACCCGGTCGTCCAGCCGGTCAGCCAGCGCCGCCATGTCCAGCAGGCCCCGGTGATCGGTAGGGATGGTGACGGTGTCGTAGCCGCTCAGGGTGACCGACGCCGGATTGGTGCCATGGGCCGAGTCGGGAATGAGAACCTTGTGCCGGTGGGCCGGGCGCCGACCTTCGGATTGCGCCTCGTGCCAGGCCCGCATGAGCAGCAGCCCCGTGAGTTCGCCCGCGGCCCCGGCCGGGGGTTGCAACGTGACGGCGCTCATGCCGGTGATCTCGCACAAAATGTTGCCCAGCCGCCACAGCAGCTCCAGCCATCCCTGCGTCAGGCTGGCGGGCGCCGACGGATGGATCCCCGCCAAGCCGGGCAGGCTGGCGGCCTCGTCGCACGCCTTGGGGTTGTACTTCATGGTGCACGACCCGAGTGGGTAGGCACCGAGGTCGACCGAATACTGGCGATGGGTCAACCGGGTCATGTGCCCCACGAGGTCGCGCTCGGACACCTCGGGTAGTTCGAGCGGCTCCGGGCGGAGGGACGCCTCAGGAATCAGTTCCTCGGCTGACCATTCCGGCAGGTCGGTCCGGGGGAAGGACCAGGCCCGGCGGCCGGGCACCGACATCTCGAAGATGGTGGGCTCGGCGTCTCGCCCGAT
>JAUTXM010000188.1 GCA_030838025.1 Acidimicrobiaceae bacterium | reverse complement strand
CCCCCGGCGGGATCCCCGAGCTCGTCGAGGATGGGAAGACGGGTTATCTGGTGCCACCCGGTCCCGAGTTCGTGCGCCAGTTGGCAGAGCGGATCAACGCACTGGTGTTGGACCCTGACACGGCGCGGCGCTTCGGTGAGGCTGGGCGCCAGCGGGTCCTCGACCGCTTCACCTGGCCCGCGGTGGCGGCGCGGACTGTGGATCTGTATCGGAAGGTCTTGGGGTCGCCCCTACTTCGTAGCGCCTGACGGCTCTGCTCTCGGCCCGGCGCGAACGCTGACTGCCAGGGGCGGCCCGGGCCGCCTCTAGACGCGGGGCGGTCGGCGGGCCGGCCGGCCGGCGCGCCCTCGGCGTGCTGTGAGCCGGCGCCCTCGGCGTGCGGTGTGCCGGCGGTCTCGGCGTGCGGTGAGCCGGCGCCCTCGGCGTGCGGTGTGCCCGGCGGTCTCGGCGTGCGGTGAGCCGGCGCCCTCGGCGTGCGGTGAACCGGCGCTCTCGGCGTGCGGTGAGCCGGCGCTCTCGGCGTGCGGTGAGCCGGCGCCCTCGGCGTGCGGTGAGCCGGCGCTCTCGTCGTGCGGTGTGGGTCGGTCGCGCCATGCGACAGGGCGCAACGTTCCACCGTGCGACCGATGCGGATTCGGCGTCGTCGCTGGGCCGGTCCGAACCGTTTGGCAGTTTGGCCGACTTCGTCAGTTTTACCGGTTATGTGCCGGCAGAACTGCCACAGTCGGCAGAACTGCCAAACGCCTGCCGCCCCGCGCTCTGTCGACGGGGCGGATGGCATGCTCAATGATTGTGCCGCGTTTCGGGCAGATCATTGGTTGCTCCATGAACACTAACGATGTATCGTTAGTGTTCAGAAAGGAGCACACGATGAGATCACGAGACGAATTTGGTTGGTCCGGCCACCCCCACAAGTGGTCGGGAGGTCGGCAGCCCTGGATGGCAATGGCCTCTGGGCCCGCGACCGGGGGCGATGGCGGTGGGCCTGGCGGACCCGGCGGACCCGGCGGCCCTGGCGGCGGACCTCCGTTCGGGACGAGCGGTCCTGGCGGCGGGGACCGGGAACATGAATGGCCCGGCGGCCGGCCCGGCGATCCGGGCTTCGGTGGTGGTCCTCCCCGGCGGGGCGGCTGGGGCGGCGGCGGCTGGGGTGGCATGGGCGGCGGCTGGGGTGGCGGCCGTGGGCGAGGCGGTCGAGGCGGACGGGCTCGGCGCGGCGATGTCCGGGCGGCGGTCCTGTTGCTGCTGGCCGAAACACCGCGCAACGGATACCAAATCATCCAGGAACTGGATGACCGCAGTCGGGGGGCGTGGAAGCCGAGTCCCGGCTCGGTGTACCCGGTGCTACAGCAGCTTGAGGACGAGGGGCTCGTGGTCAGCGGCGCCGCCGACGTCGGACGGCTCTATCGGATTACCGATGCGGGCTCGTCCTATGTCGACAGCCACCGTGACGAGATGGGCAAGCCGTGGGAGGAGGCAGCCAACGCCGTTAGCCCGCCCGCCATGGAGCTGGCCCAGCTCATCCCGCAGGTCCTCGGTGCGATCAAGCAGGTGCTCCACGCGGGCAACGAGCGCCAGATTCGTCAGGCCAGCACCGTGCTGACCGAGACGCGGCGGGCGCTCTACCGGATCCTGGCCGAGGATGAGCCGAACTCCGCCGCGGAGGGCACCGATAGCGTCGAAGACGCCGACACCTGAGCGGCCAGGCACCCGCCAGGCGCCTACGGGAGTACAAACCGTTGTCTCCACGACGGTTTGTACTCCCGCCCAGATCAGAGGACTTCCCGCCGGGGCCCGAGACCGAGCGACTCGGACAGCAAGTCGGCCGCTTGAGATTTAGAGGTGCGCCACCGCCGAGTGCGCCAGCGCGAGGAGTTGCGGGGCCGGCGCCGGCGCCGGAACAGGGCCGAGAATGAGCTGCATGAGGCTCGCTTGCTTCAGCACCCACAATCTGCCGTCGGCGTAATAGGCGGCGTCGCCGATTCCAGGAACATTTTGAGCCGTGCTCGTGCGCGAGGAATCGAACAGCGACCGAGCGTTCTGCCGAGCAATCTCAATGATGAACTCGTGGGTCCCGTCGTCGTAGACGCATGTGCCCAGAACCAGATGGGGCGGCCCGGCATTGTGGCCGAAGGCGGCGGACGCCTGATCAGCGGTCGCGACTTGGCAGGCATCTTGAGACGATTCGGCCGTTCCGAGAGCGGGAAGGTGGTGAGTCGGCCGAGTGAGAACTACCGACATCACCGCGATAAGAACGAGAACCGCCAGTGCAGCACCGACGATCGCGAGAACGCTCCTACTTGGCGGCGCCTTCATCTCCGGCACCGGCATGCTGATATCGCGTAGGCGCGGCCGCGGGCGGGACCGGCGCCGGCGAACCTTCTTTGGCTTGTCCTCGCCACGTTCGATGACACGGTCCTGGCTCACGGCGCCAGCGGGCATCGCGGCCGAGGCCAGGGCGGCCGTAGTAGGCGCAGGAGGGGCGTCGCGGAGGCCGACCTTGCCTCCATTTCGATTCGGCGAGGCGGCAGGCGAGGGGATGATGTCCCCGCCGCGGGCCAGCGCCTCACGCAGGCTTATTGCCCCGCCGGCCGCGGCGGGCGCCGGCGAACTGGAATCGACAACAGGCAGGACCTCGGTCTTCGAGCTGGCCGCACCGCTGCTTCCGGCGCCTGACGCTGGGGATGCCGACGGCGGTGGGGTGGAAACCGATGACGCCGCCGCGGCCGGCGACGACTCTTGAGGCGGCGACCCAGCGGGCGAGGCGGCACGGCCGGCCAATGCGTCGCGCAAACTCACGGCCTTGACGGGCTGCTCCGGCGACGGTTCGACCTCGGATGCGACTGACACTTCGGCAGCGGGCCCCGCGGCCGGCGACGACCCAGCGGGAGGCGACGACCCAGCGGGAGGCGACGACCCAGCGGGAGACGGTGACCCAGCGGGCGAGGCGGCACGACCGGCCAGCGCATCGCGCAAACTCACGGCCTTGACGGGCTGCTCCGGCGACGGGTCGACCTCGGATGCGACTGACACTTCGGCAGCGGGCGCCGCGGCCGGCGATGACTCTGCAGGTGGTGCGGGCGCGGCTGAGTCCTCGGCATCTGGCGCCGTCGCGGAATCGGCCGCGCCTGGTCCGGCCGCCGCTTGGCGCGACAGTGCTTCTCGAAGGCTCACTGCCCCTCCGCCGGTGACAGGGGGCGGCTCGGTGACGGCGGATGCACCGTTGACGGCCGATGCACCGTTGACCGCCGATGCACCGTTGACGGCCGGTGCACCGTTGACGGCGGCTGGTGGAGCGCTCGGCGCAGCGCTGCCCTGCGGAGGTGCCTGCCCTGGATCGTCTCGCCCACCAAGGCCGATGCGGTACGTCCTCAGGCCGCGCATCTCGCGGGTGAGGGTGCCGTCGCTTTCCATGCGCGCCAGCGTGGCGCTGACGAGCATCGGATTGTCTACGCCGATCTCCTTCGCCAGCTCGTCGGTAAGGCTGCGACCGCCCGCGTCTTCGACGCTGCCGCCATGGCCCTCCAGGTAGGTCTGGATGCTGCGCTCGATCTCCGAGTTGGTGTCAGTCATGTCGCAGTCTCGTTTTCTGATTGTGAACCGCATAACTCACGCGCCGAACCACTCAACCTGGCCTCACTAGGACACATCGGCACGATGGGAGCAATTCTTGTGGAGAAACTGTACTCGCGGCGAGATATTCCGATTGACAGGCGGACCGAGATGGCCCACATCGATCCTCCACGCTTCCATACGGCCCTGACGCCGCTCCCGTGGCACGCCCCTGTCGAGCTTCGTCGCGCCGGCGTGCCCCATTGGTCGACCGCTCGATCAAGCGCATTGGCTGGGATACCGGGAATCCGGCAATTGCGGCAAAACCGGCATGTGCTGGTAGGCGCGCCTTTTTTCTCCAGCTGCTTACCATTTCTGGCACATCGCACACCCCGAGATTGCGCGTCATCTTCTTGCGCCAAGGCACCTGCCGCGTGCGACCGGGCCACGCCCGTATCGGCTGGCAGTTTTCCCGGCTTCGTCAGTTCTCCCGGACGTAGGACGGCAAAACTGCCAATGCCCGCCAAACTGCCAATCAATTCGGTCCGAGGTCGTCGCTCCCGCCTGCCTGGCGCCCGAGACGACCTCGCAGGAGCGGCGTCCGCGGCGCCCGCCGCTAGTGCATTGCAGCCCGTTTGACCTGGCCAACACCAGCTCGAACCAGCCGCCACGCCACGCACGACGGCCCGAACCCCTTCACCACCGCGTCCTTAGCGCGCCGTCACCGCGAAGATCTCCGACTTGGCGCCGGCACGCACGGCCGACACACCGCCTCGGGCCGACAACGTGCCGGCCGGCGCCACTACCGACGTCGCCCAACTACCAGCGCTCGCGGCGCCAGCCGCACTACCCGCCCGGGAGAATGAGAACTGCTGAAGCGCCCCATCCGGCCCCGCGGCAACGACGCTCAGGCCGGTGGCGTTCCAGACGACGCTCGGCGCGCCCACGATCTTCACCTCCGGGCGGATATCGAAGCGCTGCCACGTCGAAACCGCGGTCGCCCGCTCCTCCTGCAGCAGGGTTCGGTCCTTGCCGACCGCGAACACCTCGGACTTGGCGCCGACTCGCACCGCCGACACACCGCCGAGGGACGACAGCGTCCCGGCCGGCGTCACCACCGAGACCGACCAGCTACCGGCGCTCCCGTTCGGACCGGCGGACAGGGAGAACTGCCGCAGCGCCCCATCTTGGCCCGCCGCGAACACGCTGGCGCCCGACGAGTTCCACACCACGCTGGGCGCGCCCACGATCTTGGCGTCGGGCCGGATCTCCGAGCGCTTCCAAGGCGTACCGGCCGCCGTTTGCTCCACCTGCAGCAGCGTCGCGTCCTTGCCGACCGCGAATACCTCGAGTTTGGCTCCGACGCGAACCGCGGACACTCC
>JAUTXM010000021.1 GCA_030838025.1 Acidimicrobiaceae bacterium | reverse complement strand
CATCGATGCCGAGTCGATCGTCGAGGTGATCGTCTGTACCAATCCCAACATCGAAGGTGACGCCACCGCCATGTACCTGGCGTCGCTGCTGCGGGCGTTGCCGGTCAAGGTCACGAGGATCGCCAGCGGCCTGCCGGTCGGCGGCGACCTCGAGTACGCCGACGAACTCACCCTCGGAAGGGCGCTCGAAGGGCGTCGGGAGCTGGCGTAGCCGCCGCTGGGTACGGGTACAGGCAGCGGTACCGTGACTCGGGCCGGCCGAGTCGAGAAGCGGCGGGCATGGGGAGGAGTCGTGACCAGTCCGGCGGTGGCCACCGGCGACTCCGGCGGGCGTCGGCCGCCGAGAGGGCGCTTGACATCGGGCGTCGTGCGGCAGACGCAACCGGCGCCGTCCGTGTCGCCCGAGGCCGCGGGTTCGGCTGGGGGCGTGACCCGGCGCCAGCGTTTGCGGGACTCGGGCGCAGGTATGGCCCGGCGGGTGGCCAGGTTCCCGGCCAACCTGCCCGACGGCGTCCAGGACCAGATCAAGCAGAGCGTGAAGCGATTGGCCAAGGTGCGCTCGCTCAAGAGTGCCAAGCGGGTGCTGGTCGAAGAGGTCGAGCGGCTGTTCCTCGGGGTCACGCCGCTCCTGGCGGCGGCGCCGCTTCCGCTCAGCGGCTGGCGGGCCCGGATCGCCGCCGGTACGACCGGCGGCGCCGCGGCGGCGGTGGAGCAGGCGGAGGAGATCGCGACCGTGCTCTCCTGGGGCGGGGCGTTGCCCGGCGCACCCGTGGTGGCGGGTGCCGTGCTCTCGGGCTGGGTGCTGGAGCTGTGGATCGCCGTGAGCGCCCGGGTCAACCAGCTGAAGGCCGCCGGTCGCCAGGTCGACCCCGACCTGCTCGGTCGGGAGTTGGCAGGGGCGTATCTCGGCGACCCCGACGCTGTTCGCCGCCTCGGGACGGCGCGCGTCGTGCGCGCCGTCGCCGTGAAGGCCGCGGAGCGTTGGGCGGCCGGCCTGGTGCCTGGCGTCGGCATTGCCTTCGATACGTTCACGTCGCAGCGCACCGTTGCCCGCATCCTGCGCGAGCCCGTGACCGCACACCCCCGTGCCCTTTCTCGAGGAAATTAGGGTCTCGGGGGGGGGAACCATGGCCCGTCGATACAGCGAAGTACGAGGCCGCAAGCTCAGCTTGCTCGAAGCCGGCGGCGAGGCCTTCGTCTCGTCGAAGCCCGGCGCCTGGTTGTTCGTCCATGTGGTCACCCGCGTCGACAAGCGGCTCCTGCCCTTGACCAAAGGCCGGTGGAGCATGGCCGGCCCCGCCCAGAATGTCGGGCTGCTCACGACGACCGGCGCCCGGTCGGGCCAGTCGAGAATCACCCCACTTCAGTTCGTCGCCGATGGCGAGCGGGTGCTCCTGGTGGCGTCCGCCGGTGCGGCCCCCACCGACCCGTCCTGGGCTTTCAACCTGCGCAAGCACGCGGCGTGCTCGTTCTTGTATGACGGCGTCGACCGTCGCTACACCGCACGCGAGGCGACCGGCGACGAACGCAGCCGGGCGTGGGATCGGGTCGTCGATTGGTACCGCGGGTACGCCATCTACCAGACGCGGACGGCCCGCCCGATTCCAGTGTTCATCCTCGAGCCTTCGGTGGTTACCGGGTCGAACCGATAGCTTCGACTGCGTGACCAACATCGAGAAGCCCGTTATCGACACCCCCAGCGGTGAGCCGCCACGCGAGCTGGAGATCACCGATATCTGGGAGGGCGACGGCGCCCAGGCGAGCCCGGGCAACACCGTGACCGTGCACTATGCCGGGGTGGCGTTCTCGACGGGACAGGAGTTCGACGCCAGCTGGAACCGCAACGCTCCGTTCCGCTTCAACCTGGGCGGCGGCCAGGTCATCGCGGGATGGGACCAGGGTGTGGCGGGGATGAAGGTCGGGGGGCGCCGCAAGCTGGTGATCCCGCCGGCACTGGGCTACGGCGAGCGGGGTGCCGGCGGCGTCATCAAGCCGGGCGAAACGCTCGTCTTCGTCGTCGACCTCCTGGCGGTCTAGCGCCCCGGGCGGCGGCGGGTGCGGCCCGCGCGGCGGCCCGCGCCGCGGCCGGGTGCGGCCCGCGCGGCGGCCGGGTGCGGCCCGCGGTGCGGCCCGCGGTGCGGCCGGGTGCGGCCCGCGGGCTACGAGGGTCCAGTCTGATGGTTACTTATGGCTCTCAGGGCGTTCAAAGGTCGTCCTGCGCTGTAACCCGTCCTCAGAGCCGTAGATGTACATCAGACTTGGTCCGCCAGTGCCCGCGCCGCCGCGCCCGCCGCCGGGGCCCGCCCGTGTCTCTAGGGAGAGTGCAGCAGGCGCTTGATGTAGAACGCGGTCGCCCCGAGCGAGATGACGGCGAGTCCTGCGAGGGCGCCAACCAAGCCTCCCATGGACCCTGACCCATTGCCGTGCCCCGCCAACGACGCCGCGGCGGCCAGCTTGCCGGGAACTGAGGAAGGCGGTGTCGCCGGTGCCCCTGAGCCAAGGTCGGGCACCACGCTGGAGTCGCCTGTTCCCACCGTCGTCGGCACCGAAGCGGTCGTGGGAGGCGGGGAGGTGGTGGTGGCGGCCGCGCTCGCGGTGACCGGCGGTGTGGTCGTCACCGGCTTCGTCGTCGTGGGCTTCGTCGTGGTGGCCGTCTGCTTCGCGGTGGTCGGTGTGGTCGCCGGTGGGCGGGTTGTGGCCGGGGTGGCCCCGGGTTTGGCCTCGAAGTCCTGCGTTACCCAGAGGGTGTTGCTGCGGCCCACGGCCACGGCGACGCCGGTGAGGTTGTAGGTCGGGTCGAGCATGTTGCCCAGGTGGAACGCGCTGTTGACGAAGGCGTTGTAGATGCCGGTGATGGTGCCGCCCTCGCCGACGTTCTCGCCCAACTTGGTCCAACCCCCCGCCAGCCCGGCGCCCACGTTGGGGTTGTGACTGAGTGCATTGCCCGAGGCCATGTGCGCCGACCAGCTCTGCGCGGTCGCGGTGAGGGTCGGGTCGACGTAGAGCGGTCCCAGCCCGTGCGACGCCCGCAGGGCGTTGACCAGGCCCAGCAGCGCGCTGGCGTTGTCGGCCCGGGCGGGCGCCACGGAAACGACCAACGGGAGGGCCGCCACCATCAAGGCGACGAGGAACTGGAGCATCCGGCGGGGCATGTCCCCAAAACCTCGGCCGACCTGCATCCCACCTTAAGCGGGAGCTGAGGCCGTCGAGCGCCTAGAGAGTACGGAGCACGATGGCGTCGCCCTGGCCACCGCCGCCGCAGAGGGCGGCCGCGCCGAGCCCGCCCCCCCGGCGGCCGAGCTCGTAGAGGAGCGTGAGGGCCAGGCGGGTACCGGACATACCGATGGGGTGTCCGAGGGCAATGGCCCCGCCGTTGACGTTGACCACGTCGTCCGAGAGACCGAGGTCGTCCATCGACGCCAGGGCAACCGCCGCGAACGCCTCGTTGAACTCGAACAGGTCGACATCGGCCCGGGTGAGCCCGGCCCGCTCCAGCGCCCGGGCCGTGGCTCGCGAAGGCTGGCTGAGCAACGACGGGTCCGGGCCCGCCACCTGGCCATACCCGACAACCCGACCGAGCGGTTGGACTCCGAGTCGCTCGGCCGCGGCGGGCGATGCCACGATGACGGCGGCCGCCCCATCCGATATCTGGCTGGCGTTGCCCGCGGTGATCGTCCCGTCGGACGCGAACGCGGGCCGCAGCCGGCCGAGGGACTCCGGCGTCGTGCCCGGACGAACACCCTCATCGGTGTCCACCACCAGTGGGTCGCCCCGGCGGGCGGGCACGGTGACCGCCACGATCTCGGTCGCGAAACGGCCGTCCTTGATGGCGCTCGCGGCCCGTTCGTGCGACGAGGCGGCGAAGGCATCCTGCCGCTCCCGGGTCAGTTCCGGCCGCGCCTTGAGGTAATGCTCGGTCCCGGCGCCCATGGCGACGTCCTCGAACGCATCCCAAAGCCCGTCGTGCATGAGCGAGTCGACCAGCTGGCCGTCACCGAGGCGGTAGCCGGCCCGGGCGCCAGGCAGCAGGTAGGGGGCCTGGGTCATCGACTCCATCCCCCCGGCCACCACGATGTCCGCTTCCCCAGCCTTGATCAGCTGGTCGGCGAGGAAGATGGTGTTGAGCCCGGAAAGGCAGACCTTGTTGACGGTGGTGGCGGGCACCGTCATCGGTATCCCGGCCTTGACTGCCGCCTGGCGGGCCGTGATCTGTCCTTGGCCGGCCTGCAGGACGTGGCCCATCAAGACGTAGTCCACCCGATCCGGCCCGGCATTCGCCCGGCGCAGCGCCTCGGCGATGACCAGGCCTCCAAGGTCCATCGCGGTGAAGCCGGCGAGGGCGCCCGACATCTTTCCGATCGGGGTGCGGGCGCCGGAGATGATTACTGATCCAGACACGATGCCAGTGTACGGAGAGGTCGGGATGACGCGTATCTGGTTGGGCACCACCTCCCTCTAGCTTGGTGTCATGACTCCGGGTCAGAGCGCAGCCGCCCCGTCTGCTGGACGCTGCAGGTGAGTCGTTCGCCCGGGTGAGGAGAACGCTGTGATCACGCAGGACATCGCCGAGGCGCAACGATTCTGTGAGCGCTGCGGCACCGCGCTCGCCCGAGGCCGCTGCCCCTTGCACGGCTTCGACGTAAAGATCGACGGGAGCGCGTCGCCGTCGGTGGCCTCGACCGGCGTCACCACGCCGCCACCAATCCACAACACGTCGTGGAACTCCGCCGTTGCCGCGGAGCCGGGCGCTCCTCGGTGGGAACCCGCCCCGGCGCCGCGCCAAGACCGTCGCCCACCGCGCCAAGCCTCGCGGACGTCGCCGACCTCGTCGTCGTCCTCCTCCTCTGCGTCCTCCAGGTGGGTGGCAGTGGTGGCCGCCGTCCTGGCGGTGGCGTTCCTGATCGCCTTGATCGCCGACCACCTCCACTTCCAGCGCGCCGCCGACGCCGACCATCGGGCGTTGGCCAAGCTCGACCAGCGGGTCGCCGACCAGGTGGCCGCCACCAACGCCCTGGCCAACCGGGTCGGCGGCCTCGGTACCGACACCGCCGGCGTGGCTCGCCAGGTCCTCCCCTCGGTCTTCACCATCGACACCCCCGACGGCCTCGGCTCGGGATGGGTCGTCGGCAGTTCGGGCGGAACCTCCACGATCATCACCGACTACCACGTGGTGCAGTCGGTGTGGACCGGCTCCGCCGCCCACACCGTGCAGGTGAAGCAAGACGGCAAGAACCTGACGGGCACCATCACCAAGGTCGACAAGGGTGACGACCTGGCAATCGTCAGCGTGAAGGCGGCGCTGACGGCGTTGCCCCGCTCGACCACCGACGCCCAGGTCGGCGATGCGATACTCGTCGTCGGCTCGCCTCTTGGACTCAGCGGTACTGTGGCGAGCGGAATCGTGTCGTCGTTTCGCAACGGCCTCATCCAGTTCTCGGCGCCGATCAGCCCAGGCGACAGCGGCGGACCAGTGGTCAACCGCCAGGGCCAGGTCATCGGCGTGGCGGAATCCAAGCTGGTCGGAAGTGGAGTCGAGGGACTCTCCTTCGCCATTCCAATCTCCACGGTGTGCAGCACCGTGACAACGTGTTGAACTGAGGGAAACTCGATGACCGACACCGGCGTTCGACCGACCGCCAGCAGTGAGTTCTGCGGGAACTGCGGGGCGGCGGTGCGGCCCTTCTGGAGCTCCTGCAACAACTGCGGAACCGCGCTGAAGCCGGCACCCGTGAGTTCCTACGCGCCGCCGCCGCCCGCGCCGCCGCCGCCCCCGGCCGCGGCCGCGGCCGCGGCTGAGCCGCCCCCGGCGGCGCCACGAACTCCTCGCGGCTGGTCGGGGACCGGGACCCGCGAGGGCGCTGACGCCGCAGCGCCCGAGCCTGCTCCGCCGTCGTGGGCCGAGCCGCCCCCGCCCAGCTACGCCCCGCCGCCCAGCTACGCCGCGCCCCCGTCCAGCTACGCCGCGCCTCAGTCCGGCTACGCGGCGCCGCAGTCAAACGACTGGTCGTCCACGGCCCAGTACCCGGCCGCGCCGCCGTCGGGTCAACCCCCCTATCAGGCGCCATACCAGCCGTCCTACCAGTCCAACTACCAACCTGACCGGCCGCCGAAGCGGTCGCCGTTGCTGCTGATCGCCATCGCGGTGCTTGCGGTCGCCGCGGCTTCTCTCGGGGCCTGGGCCGTCGCCAGCTCCAGCAGCCTGAACTCCAACAAAAGCGAGCTCGTCAAGGTACGGCGAGACCTGGCTGCTTCCCAGGCCGATCTCGACCACACCAAGTCGCAGCTGAGCGATTCCAACAACACCAAGGCCAGCCAGAGTTCGCAACTGGCCGCCTACAAGGCGTGCATCAGCGACTTGAACATCTTGTTCAATGCCCCGACGGGCAGCGCCCCCGCCTTGGCAGCCTCCAAGCAGGCGCAAAAAGACTGCGTCCCCCTCGGGCTCGGTTGATGCCCCAGTTGAGGCCTTGGTTGAGGCCCACGGTGTTAGTTACCAACCGGTAACCTCTGTCTATGCACGCTGTCCTTGACGCCATCATGGCCGGCGCTTCCGGCGAGGAACTGGCCGCCATACCGCTTCCCGAGGCGTTCCGGGCGGCGGTGGTCCGCAAGGACCAAGCGGGGATGTTCGAGGGCTTGCCGTCGGCTGACAAAGACCCTCGCAAGTCCTTGCACGTGGAGGAGGTGGCGGTCCCCGAGCTGGCCCCCGACGAGGCCTATGTCGCCGTCATGGCCAGCGCCATCAACTTCAACACCGTGTGGACGTCGATCTTCGAACCCATGCCGACGTTTCAGTTCCTGCAGCGCCTCGGGCGCGAGAGCGTGTGGGGCCGGCGCCACGATTTGCCCTACCACGTGGTCGGCTCCGACGGCGCCGGGGTGGTGCTGCGCGTCGGCAGCGCGGTGCGGCTCTGGAAGCCAGGCGACCGGGTGGTCATCCACTGCAACCACGTCGACGACCAGGATCCCTCGGCCCACGACGACTCGATGCTGGCGGCAAACCAGCGGATCTGGGGCTTCGAGACCAACTTCGGGGGCCTGGCCGACCTGAGCATGGTCAAGGCCAATCAGCTGATGCCGAAACCAGCCCACCTGACCTGGGAGGAAGCGGCCTGCAACGCCCTGTGCAACTCCACCGCCTACCGGATGCTGGTCGGCCGCAACGGGGCCCAGATGAAACA
>JAUTXM010000158.1 GCA_030838025.1 Acidimicrobiaceae bacterium | reverse complement strand
AGCTGCGCGAGTCGAAGCCCCCGAGGGCGGCGCCGGCGCGCAGCAGGGCGGCGGGATCGTTGCGGGCCAGCTCCTCGCCCGCCCAGCCCGACAGCTGCGTGCCGTCGAGGCGATTGTTGACGAAGCGCACCATGGCCCGGCGCCGCAGGGCCTCGGGGGAGAGGTTGGCCGCCAGCGAGAGTCCCAGCATCCCCTGGGCGAACATCCGGTCGGTTGGGCGGCGGCCGACGAAGCGGGCCGCGGTGGCACACAGCACCAGCCCTTCGACCAGGTCGCGGTGGCGGAGCCAGGTCAAGGCGGCGATCGGCCCCCCCATCGAGTAGCCGACTGCGATGAGTTTGGTGATGCCGAGTTGCTCGGCCAGCGCGGCCACGTCGTCGGCGCAGTCCTCGAGGCGAAACGGCTGGCGGCTGCGTATGCCCTGCCCGTGGCCGCGGTGGTCCAGGGCGACGACGCGGAAATGGCGCCCCAGCGGGGCGAAGCTGGGAAACCAGTTGAGGGCCGCGGTCGCGGTCCAGCCGTGCAGGAGGGCCACGACCGGGGCGCCCGGCGGCCCGGAGACTTCGCGGACAAACGTCAGGCCCCGACCCGGCAACTCCACGTGTCTGCCCTCGGGCAGCTTGGGCGGAGCGCCGGGATCATGCACCATGCCAGCCAGGTTAGGGACCGGCGGTGGTCAACCGGCGGAAGCCTCATCGCCCACTGCGGTCCTGAGCGGCGATCGCGGCCACGCCTGCTCAACCGGCGGACGCCAGCGCGGCTCGGTGGCGCTGCCACGCCCAGGCGGCGCCGTCGTGGGCTAACGCGGGGTGGTAGCGCATTTCGATGAGGCGGTGTTCCGCCCCTTCGAGGTCGTCGCCCAACTCGATCATGCTGAGGGCGAGCAGGCGGCCCCGGCGGCGCAACAGGTCGCCGCTGGGCACCTGTAGCTGCTCCTCCTGCCAGCGCGCGTGGGCTACCTGCAGGTTCGACGGGAGGCGCTCCAACTGGCGCTGGGTGAGGGGCGGGACCTTGCGGCGCACGGCCAGCAACTCGGGTCCCTCGGCCTGGGCCAGCTCGAATCGGATCGTCCGCGAGACTGCCCGGACGAAGGGCGACGACCTCCCGCCTCGCTCGCTCAGGCCCAGCGACCGGGCCGTCTCCGACAGCGAGATGCAATAGCCGTCGGGTTGCGTGTCGAGACCGGCGACCAGTCGGCGCAACAGCCAAGTCGTCGAGGGACCCAAAATCGAGAGCCAGTAGGTCTCGACGTACGTCGAGCGTGGGTCGAAGCCCAGCCCGTCGATCACGTCGTCAGGCCAGGGCCGGACCTTCAGGGTGTCCGGAGCGTTGAAGTCGGTGGTGCAGCGCAGAGCAGGGCGAGGAGCAGAGCGAGGAGCAGGGCGAGAAGCGGGGCGAGGAGCGGGGCGGGTGGCTGGGTGCACGGCGGGCCTCCAAGAGCTGGGGGGGCAGCAACGAGGGGGAAGCGCTCATCGCTTCCTATGCCGCGTCCGCTCGCCGAGGCGGCTCTAGCGTTCGGGCGATGACCATCCTGAAAGGGTCACTCGTCTTGCTCCGGCCGGCGATGAAAGCCGACATCCCGGCCCTGGTGCCGATTCGCCAGACGCCTGAGGTCTACGCCCGCTGGCGGGGCGGCGACGACATGGTCGCGGCGATCGAGGAAGACTTCGCCGAGGCTGATTCGAACCCCTTCGTGATCGAGTTCAACGGCCGCGTCGTGGGGTGGATCCAATGGGCGGCCGAAGAGGAGCCCGACTACCGCCATGCCAGCATCGACATCTACGTCGACCCGGCGGTGCACGGTCAGGGCGTGGGCACCGATGCGGTCCGGACCCTGGCACGGCATCTGATCGTCGACCACGGCCACCACCGCCTGGAAATCGATCCTGCGGCCGACAACGAAGCCGCCATCCGTTGCTACACCAAGGTGGGCTTCCGCCCTGTCGGCATTCAGCGCCAGAGCGAGCGTGGCGGCGATGGCGTGTGGCACGACAGCCTGCTCATGGACCTACTGGCCGCGGAGCTCGTCGACTAGCACCGGGCGGCCGCGTCCGTCAGAGCCAGTCGCGGCGGCGGAATAACGCGTACAGGGCCACGCAGGCCATGACGATGAAGGCCACCGACGCCAGGGCACCCCAGTGCTTGCCGAAGCCGGGAAACGGGACGTTCATCCCGTAGAACCCGGTGATGAGCGCGGGCACAGCGATGATGGCGGCCCAGCTGGACACCTTCTTGACGATGAGGTTCTGGCGGTAGTCCCGGAGGCTGATGTTGGTCTCGACGATCGTGCCGACCAAGTCCCGGAGGGAGTCCGTCGACTCGCTGACCCGCAAAATGTGGTCGTAGACATCCTGAAAGTAGGGATAGAAGTCCTCGGGCACGACCGAATGCTCCCGGCGCATGAGGCTGCTGACGGCTTCGCGCATGGGGACCACGAGGCGGTGGAACCGCACCATGGCCCGGCGCATGTCGAACCAGTGCCGCTGCTCGGCCGGGTTGAGGAGCTGGTCGTTGAACAGTCCCTCGCTGACGTCCTCGTAGTACTCGTCGAATGCCTCGACCGCCTCGAAATATCCGTCCACCACGACGTCGAGCAGCCCGTAGACCAAGAAGCTGACGCCATGGGTCACCAGGGCGGCGGAACGGTCCCACCGTTGGAGGACCGGCTTGATCGGGAACCCGTCGTTCTTGCGGACCGTGATCAGCCAGCGCGGGTTGATGAAGGCGTCGATCTCGGTTTCGTGCAGCACGCCCGTTTCGATATCCACCCGCACCGAGTGGCACGAGAGAAACAGGTGGGTGGGGTAGCGGTCGAGCTTGGGCCGCTGATGCTCGCCCAAGGCATCCTCGACCGCCAGCTCGTGCAAGCCCAGTTCGGCCGCCAGCTCATGGAGCTGATCGACCGAGGGCCCGCAGAGGTCGACCCACACCAAGGTGCCCGGCTCCGCCAGGCACTCGGAGATCTCCGAGACCGGGAAGTTCTCCGACTCGAGCCCGCCCTTCACGTACTTCCTGGTCAATGCCTCAGCCATGAGCTTCCTCCTTTCGCGCGGCTTCGGCTCCCGCGTCGAGGGGCTTGCGGACATCGGGCTCGATGTAGATCACCCGGGCTTCGGGGACGACCGCCCGGACGTTCGCCTCCACGTCGTCGATGGCCTGGGCCAGGGCGTGCACGTCCAGGCTGGTGTCGAAGGCCACCTTGGCCCCGACCAGGAGCTCGTCGGGCCCCAGGTGTTCGGTGCGGAGGTGGATGACGCTCTGCACCAGGTCGGAGGACTCGACGGCGGCGCAGATGCGGGCCACGACCGCAGGCGAGGCGGACTCGCCGATGAGCAAGCTCTTCATCTCCACCACCAGTGTGATGGCAATCGCGGCCAACAGGATGGCAATGGCCACGCTGCCGAGAGCGTCGAAGCGGGCGTTGCCCGTGATCTCGGCCAGTCCGATGCCCACCAGGGCCAAGGCCAGGCCGATCAGGGCGCCGAAGTCCTCCAGCAGGACCACGGGCAACTCGGGTGTCTTGGAGCGGCGAATGAACCGCCACCACGACTCGTCGCCCTTGGTTCGCTTCGACTCGTGGACCGCGGTGCGAAACGAGAACCCCTCCATGGCCATCGACACGACGAGTATCCCCACCGCCCATCCGACCGATTCCAACTTGTGGGGGTGGCGCAGCTTGTCCACGCCCTCGAAGAGGGCGAACATCGATCCGGCGCTGAAGATGACCAGCGCCACCACGAACGCCCAGAAGAACCGCTCGCGGCCGTAGCCGAAGGGGTGCTCCGGCGTTGCCGCCTTGCGAGCGCGCGCTCCCCCCAAGAACAACAAGCCCTGGTTGGTCGTGTCGGCCAACGAGTGCACAGCCTCGGCCAACATCGACGCCGCGCCCGTGAATGCGAAGCCGATCACTTTGGCCACGGCGATGGCCAAGTTGGCCAGCAGTGCCGCAAGGATGGCCCGCCGACTGCTGTGTTCCATGGCTGGTGATGCTAAGCGGACCTGCCTCGGGACACGCTCGGCCCTACCAGCGGCCCCGGTGAACGACTGATTCGGCCCGACGGTGGCCCCGGGCGAGTGAGGGTGAGGGCCGGTCCTCCCCGTCGGGCCATCCCATCACGACCGCCCCGATGGGTCGGAACGCGGCGGGCACGCCGAGCGCCACCATCACTTCGTCGTCGTGGTGGTTGAGCCCCGTGAACAGCGCGCCCAGTCCCGCGTCGACCGCCGACAGGAGGATCAGCATGGCGGCGAAGGACGTGTCCACCAGCCAGTAGGGAACGGGCCACTCCGACTCCGCGATTCCATGCGCCGCCTTGTCGGGTTCGGCGTAGCGGGCCCGGTAGGCCGCCTCGTCGGTCAGCGGGACGATCACGACCGGCGCCCGCAGGAGCCCGGGCCGGTAGGGGTCGGCCCGCCATTCGGGATCGCTGATCGCGTCCCAGAACACCGCCGTCTCCTCGGAGCCCTCCAGCACGACGAACGCCCACCCCTGGCTGAACCCGGCGGAGGGGGCTCGCTGGGCGTTGCCCAGGATCTGCTCCAGTGTCTCGGGAGGCACCGGCTCGTCGGAAAACGATCGAACCATCTTGCGTCGCCGCACCACCGTCTGGAACTCCATGGCCCGAGGCTAGAGGCGCGGAATGCCGACCCACTTAGTAAGGTTTAGTGGTATATGCCATCGTTCCGAGATCTCCTCAAGTCGACCAAAGCCAACATCCGCGAGGTGGACACCGCCGGTGCAGCCGAGGCGATCGCCAAGCCGGGGACGGTCGTTCTCGACGTGCGCGAAGCCGACGAGTACGAGCAGGGCGCCCTTCCGGGCGCGGTGCACATCCCGAGGGGGTTCCTCGAAAGTCAGGTGGAGGGCAAGATCACCGACCACGGCGCCCCGGTGGTCGTCTACTGCGCCGGGGGGGTGCGTTCCGCCTTCGCGGCCGAGACCCTCCAGCAGCTGGGCTACACCGACGTCGTCTCGATGGACGGCGGCTTCAACCGCTGGAAGGACGAGGGCCGCGACTGGCGCACCCCCGCCGCCCTGACCGCCGACCAGCGCAACCGCTACCAGCGCCACATACTGCTCCCCGAGGTCGACGTCAAGGGCCAGCAGAAGCTGCTCGACTCGAAGGTGCTGCTCATCGGCGCGGGCGGCCTGGGCAGCCCCGCCGCCTTGTATCTGGCGGCCGCGGGCGTGGGCACGCTCGGCATCATCGACATGGACGTCGTGGACGCGTCCAACCTGCAGCGCCAGATCCTGCACAACATGGACCGCATCGGCGAGCGCAAGGTCGACTCGGCCAAGAAGACCCTTACGGGACTCAACCCCGACGTCAACGTGGTGACCTACGACGTCCGCCTGGGCGCCGACAACGTGCTGCAGATCTTCCAGGGCTACGACGTGATCATCGACGGGACCGACAACTTCCCGACCCGCTACCTGGTCAACGACGCCTCCCTCAAGCTGGACATCCCGGTCGTCCACGGTTCCATCTTCCGCTTCGAGGGCCAGGCCAGCGTGTACCTGCCCCATCAGGGGCCCTGCTACCGCTGCCAGGTGCCCGAGCCACCCCCGGCCGAGCTGGCCCCGTCCTGTGCCGAGGCCGGCGTGCTCGGCGTCCTGCCCGGGATCATCGGCAGCATCCAGGCCATGGAGGCCCTCAAACTGCTCCTCGGCCTGGGCGAGCCGCTGGCCGGCCGGCTGCTGGCCTATGACGCCCTGGAGGAAAGCTTCCGCACCTTCAAGGTCCCCCGCGACCCGGAGTGCGCCGCCTGCAGCATCCCCAAGGAGGATCTCGTCATCGCCGAGTACGACCAGCTGTGCATGCCGCACCCGATTGCCGCCCCAGCCAACGCTTGAGACCGAACGGCTGATCCTCCGGCCGATCGGTTGGCACGACCTCGACGAACTGACCGCCCTCCACGCCGAAACGTCGTTCTGGTGGTACCCCCTCAAGCGGGGCACGACCGCGGAGGAGACCCGGCGATTCATCGAGCGGACACTCGAGCGCTACCAGCTCGACGGTGTCGGCCTGAGCGCGGCAGTCGTCAAGGAAACGGGCGAGCTGGCAGGCTGGTTGGGCCTGGCGGTGCCCCATTTCCTGCCCGAGATCCTCCCCGCGGTCGAGGTGGGCTGGCGTCTCGGCGAACGCTACCGGGGCCGGGGCTACGCCACCGAGGGGGCCGCCGCGGCCGTCCGCTACGGGTTCGAGGAGCTCGGCCTGGAGCGCCTGGTCAGCATCTTCGAGCCCGCCAACGTGGCCTCGGGCCGGGTCATGGAGAAGCTGGGATTCGCATTCGAGCGCCAGGCCACGGTGCCCCGCAGCGGCGAGTTGGTCCACGTCCTGGCGCTGACCAAGCGCATGTGGGTTGCCGCCCCGTAACGCAGAACGGGCATTCGATCACCACAGGACGGGGAAAATGCCTCCCGCCGCCCTGAACCAGCGCCGCGGGAGGCCTTTTCCCAGATTGCCGTGGCGAACCCCGGCCGGGGTGGTCCTTGCCGCTGCCGCCCCGGGACGGTCGTAACCTGTGAGGGGTGCACGCCGAGGAGCGCCGGACCGACGACGGGATTGCGATCCGGACCGTCTACAGCGCCGACGACCTCGCAGCGTGGGACCCGGCCGAGCGGCTGGGCCGGCCGGGGGAGGCGCCCTACACCCGTGGGATCCACCCGACCATGTACCGGGGCCGGCCGTGGACCATGCGCCAGTACGCCGGATTCGGCAGCGCCGAGACGACCAACCAGCGGTGGAAGATGTTGCTGGCCACCGGGTCGACCGGGCTGTCGTGCGCCTTCGATCTGCCCACGCAGATGGGCTACGACTCCGACCATCCCCGGGCCGAGGGCGAGGTGGGGCGCGTGGGCGTGGCCATCGATTCGGTCGAGGACATGCAGCGGCTGCTGGCCGATCTGCCGCTCGACGCGGTCACCACGTCGATGACGATCAATGCCACCGCCGCCATCCTGCTGCTCCTGTACCAGCTCGTGGCCGAGGAGTCGGGCGTGGCGGCGGCGGCGTTGGCCGGCACCATCCAGAACGACATCTTGAAGGAGTACATCGCCCGGGGCACCTACATCTACCCGCCCCGGCCCTCGATGCGCCTGGTCACCGACACCTTCGCCTACTGCCGGGAGCACCTGCCGGAGTGGAACACCATCTCCATCTCGGGCTACCACATCCGTGAGGCGGGGTCGACGGCGGTGCAGGAGCTGGCGTTCACCCTGGCCGACGGCATCGCGTACGTGGAGGCGGCGATCGCAGCCGGGCTGGCGGTCGACGAGTTCGCTTCCCGCCTGAGTTTCTTCTGGAACGCCCACAACAACTTGTTCGAGGAGGCGGCCAAGTTTCGGGCCGCCCGGCGGATGTGGGCCCAGATCATGAGCTCGCGCTTCGGGGCCCGCGACGAGCGCAGCCTGAAACTGCGCTTCCACGCCCAGACGGGGGGCTCGACGTTGACGGCGCAGCAGCCGGACAACAACGTGGTGCGGGTCTCGTTGCAGGCCCTGGCGGCGGTGCTCGGAGGGACGCAGAGCCTGCACACCAACGGCTTCGACGAGGCGCTGGGGCTGCCCACCGAGCGGGCGGCGCGCCTGGCGTTGCGAACCCAGCAGATCATCGCCTGCGAGTCGGGGGTGACCGACACCGTCGACCCGCTGGCCGGCTCGTACTACGTGGAGTCGCTCACCGAGGCGGTCGAGGCCGCGGCCTGGCAGTACCTGGACAAGATCGACGGCATGGGCGGGGCGGTGGCGGCCATCGAGGCCGGTTTCATGGCCGAGGAGATCGAGCAGTCGGCGTTCGAATACGCCAAGGCGATCGACGAGGGCCGCAAGGTGGTCGTCGGCGTCAACCGGTACGTGTCCGAAGACGCATCGGTGACCGAGGTGCTCTCGCCCGACCCATTGCTCCAGGCGGCCCAGGTGGAGCGGGTCCGTGGGCTGCGGGCCCGTCGGGACCAGGGCGCCGTGGACGTGGCGCTGGCCGATGTGGGCGCGGCCGCCCGGGGCACCCAGAACCTGTTGATCCCCATGAAGTCGGCCTTGGCCGCCCGGGCGACGTTGGGCGAAGTGAGCGACGTCCTCCGGGGCGCCTTCGGCACGTACACGGCGGGGGGCTGAGGATGGCCAGCCATCGCTTCGTCGTCATCGGTGGGGGGCCGGCCGGCAACACCGCCGCCAGTTACGCCGCCCGGCTGGGCGCCGAGGTCACCCTGGTCGAATCCGACATCATCGGCGGCACCGCTCACCTCCGGGACTGCATTCCCTCGAAGACCATGATCGCCACCGGCGGCGCGCTGAGCTTCGCCCATCGCATCGCCGGCATGGGCCTGCACCACCTGGAGGCCGAGGTCGACCTCGACGCCCTCCGGCTCCGGGTCGAGGCCATCCAGCGCCACCTGCACGACTCGGTCTCGCAGCTGCTGCGCAGTCAGGGTGTGCGCATGGTCCGTGGGAAGGGCCGCCTGAAGGGTCCCCATGACGTGCTGGTCGAGACCGATGACGGAATCGAGGAGCTGGCGGCCGACGCCATCTTGCTGTGCACGGGTAGCCGGGCCCGGATTCCCGACTGGGCCGAGCCCGACGGGGAGCGGGTCCTCACGACGCAGCAGGCCTACCCGCCGCCGTCGCTGCCCTCGCACCTGGTGGTGATCGGGTCGGGGGTCACAGGCGTGGAGTTCGTCCACATGTTCACGTCGTTCGGCTCCAAGGTCACCTTGATCGTCAGCCGCCAGCAGGTGCTGCCCAACAAGGACGCCGAGGTGGCGGCGGAGCTGGAGAAGGAACTGCTCCGGCGGGGCGTGCGGCTCTTCAAGGGCGCCCGAGCCGAGGCGGTCAAGCGCAGCGACGACGGGGTGTCGGTGATGTGTGACGACGGGCGGGTGGCGCGGGGCAGCCATGCCCTGTTGGCCATTGGTTCCATGCCCAACTCCGAAGGGCTGGGGCTCGAACATGCCGGCGTGGAGGCGGACTCCGGTGGGTATGTGCCCATCAATCACCACTGCCAGTCGAACGTCGCGCACATCTACGCCGCCGGCGACCTCTCCGGGAAGCTGCCGCTGTCATCGGTCGCGGCGATGCAGGGGCGCAAGGTCGCCGAGCACGTGATGGGGGGCCACACCCGCGAACATCGGCATCTGGACTACGAGAAGGCGGCGTCGGCCATCTTCACCGAGCCCGAGATTGCCGATGTCGGGCTGGCCGAGGCGGAGGCGTTCGCCATCGGGCGCAAGATCCGGGTGACCAAGGTGCCGTTTTCGGGCAACGCCAAGGCATTGATCAACGACCAGCCGCGAGGCTTCGTGAAGATCCTGTCCGATCCCGTGACCGGCGTGGTCCTCGGCGGTTCGATCGTGGGGCGCCACGCGGCCGAGCTGATCTCGGTGATTGCCCTGGCCGTTACCTGCCATCTCAAGGTCAGCGACATCGTCGAAAGTGTCCTGGTGCACCCGTCGCTGTCGGAATCGCTGGCCGACGCGGCCGAGTAGGGGAGGGCTTTGAGATGCGGGCTCGAGATGAGGGGAGTGCATTGAGATGACGGCTTTGAGGCGGGCTTTGAGATGCGGGCTTTGAGATGCGGGCTTTGAGATGACGGCGCTCAAGGAGGCGACGCGGACGCTGATCGACGCCGGCCGGGACCGGCTGGTCAAGCTGTCGCACCGGATCCACGCCAACCCCGAGCTGGCCTTCGAGGAGGAACGGGCCGCCGCCTGGGTGGCCGGCGCACTCGACAGTGGCGGAATGTCGGTGGAGACCGGGATATGCGATCTGCCGACGGCGTTCGTAGCCACGGCCGGAAGCGGGCCGCTGCATATCGGAATCTGCGCCGAGTACGACGCCCTGCCTGACATCGGCCACGCCTGCGGCCACAACGTCATCGCGGCCGCTGCGGTCGGCGCCGGTTTGGCGCTGGCCCAGGTGGCCGACGACCTGGGGATCACCGTCAAGGTGTTCGGCACCCCGGCCGAGGAGGGCGGCGGCGGCAAGATCCTCATGCTGGAGCGGGGTGCCTTCGACGGCATCCACGCCGCCATGATGGTCCACCCCTATCCGGTCGAGTTGCCGGTCATGACCTGCCTGGCGGTGTCTCACGTCGACGTGCACTACCGGGGCAAGGCGGCGCACGCCTCCTCCTATCCCGACCGGGGCATCAACGCGGCCGATGCCCTCACCGTGGCCCAGACGGCCATTGGGCTGCTGCGCCAGCACATCCGGCCGTCCGACCGGATCCATGGGATCGTGACACGGGGCGGGGATGCGCCCAACATCGTGCCCGCCCACACCGTCGGCAAGTGGTACATGCGAGCCCGCACGACCGGCGAGCTCTCGGAGTTGGAGCCCCGCGTCGAGCGGTGCTTCGAGGCGGGGGCGGTGGCCACGGGGTGCAGCTTCGAGGTCATCTCCCAGAGCCCGGTGTACTCCGAGATGCGGGCGGACAAGGAGTTGAGCGCCCTGTACCGGGCGAATGCCGAGGCGTTGGGGCGGGTGTTTCCGAAGTTCTCCAAGGAGGAGCGGGAACGGATCGCGGCGTCCACGGACATGGCCAACTTGTCCTTGGCCATGCCGACGATCCACCCCATGCTGGGCCTCGACAGCCTGCCCGCCGTGAACCACCAGCCCGAGTTCGCGGCCCACTGCATCCGGCCGGTCGCCGACCAGGCGCTGATCGACGGGGCGCTGGGCATGGCGTGGACCGTGATCGACGCGTCGACCAAGTCGGCCGTGCGGGACCGCCTCCTGGCCGGCCGCCGCAGCACCTGAACCAGTCCAGTCTGGTAGGGGTTTAGAGCTCTGGTGGGGCTTTGTTACCGCTGGGCGGTGATAAACCCCCACCAGAGCCTCAGATCCCTACCAGAACGGGCTACTCGATGACTGCGACGACGTCTCCCGCGCCCACGGAGTCGCCTGGGGCCACGTTCACTTGGGTCACGGTGCCGGACCGCTCGGCGCTGATGTGGTTTTCCATCTTCATGGCCTCGAGGACGCATACCGCCTGACCGGCTTCGACGGTGTCACCGACGCTGACCAGCACCTGGACAATCGTGCCCTGCATCGGGACTGTGACAGAGCCACCGCCGCTCGGCGCCATTGCGCGCGAGGCGGACGCAGAAGCCGCCGGCCGCGGGCGGGCGGTCCCGCGACCGCCCCCGGCCGCGACGCCTGTGGCGCCGGCCGTTACCGCGGTCGTTACGTCGGGCACCCATAGCTTTACCCGGTAACGGCGGCCGTTGACCTCGGCGTCGACCTCGCGCTCCACCAGGGGTGACTGTTCCGCGTCGCCCGGTGGTGGCGCAGGGGGACCAGTCGGCGCGAGTGCGGACAGGTCGAGTCGCTGCTCGACCCAGGCGGTGGCGTGGCGCACCGCCACGAAGTCGGGGTGCTCGAGAATCGCAATGTCGGCCGGGATGGTGGTGGGAATCCCCTCGATCTCGGTCTCCCGCAGGGCCCGCAGCATGCGCCGTCGGGCCTCTTCACGGTCGCCGCCCCAGACGATCAGCTTGGCGACCAAGTTGTCGTAGAACTGGCTGACCGTGTCGCCTTCGTCGTAGCCGGCGTCGGTGCGTACCCCGAAGCCATCGGCCCGGCGGAAGCGGGTGATGGTCCCCGGTGATGGCACGAACCGCCCGCCCGCCGGGTCCTCGGCATTGATCCGGACCTCTATCGAATGGCCCCGTCGCTCGACGTCCTCCTGGGCCAACGGCAGTCGCTCGCCCGACGCCACCTTCAGTTGCAGCGCCACCAGGTCGAGACCGGTGACCGCTTCGGTGACCGGATGTTCGACCTGCAGGCGGGTGTTCATCTCAAGGAAGTAGAACTCCCCGTCTTGGTACAGAAACTCCACCGTCCCGGCGTTGACATACCCGCAGGCGAGGGCCACCTTCACGGCCGCCTCGCCCATGGCGGTTTCGATCTCGGCGGGAATCTCGGGAGCCGGTGCCTCCTCGATCAGCTTCTGGTGGCGCCGCTGGGCCGAGCAATCCCGGGTCCCCAGGTAGATGCAATGGCCGCGTGCGTCGGCGAACACCTGAACCTCGATATGCCGAGGCCAGGGAAGGTAGCGCTCGAGGTAGCTCTCGGAACGACCGAAGGACTTGAGCGATTCTCGCTCGGCGGACTCCAATGCGGCCGGCGCATCGGCGGCCGACTCCACGACTCGCATCCCCCGGCCCCCGCCCCCGTAGGCCGCCTTGATCACCACCGGCCACCCGTGCTGGTCGCCGAAGGCGGTGACCTCGTCGGGCGAGGCGGTGACGGTGTTCGTTCCGGGGACCCCGGCGACCTCGGCCCGCTCCGCCGCCCGCCGGGAGCTGATCTTGTCGCCCATGATCTCGATGGCCTCGGGTGGGGGTCCGATCCACGCCACGCCCTCGGCCATGACGGCGCGAGCGAAGTCGGCGTTCTCGGAGAAGAACCCATACCCGGGATGGACGGCGTCGGCGCCCGACCGGCGGATGGCGTCGAGGATCTTGGGGGTGTTCAGATAGCTGTCGGCGGCCGAATCGCCGCCCAGGGCATAGGCCTCGTCGGCCAGGCGGACGTGCAGGGCGGTGCGGTCCACGTCGGAGTACACCGCCACCGTTGCGATCGAGAGCTCGCGGCAGGTGCGAATGATCCGTACCGCGATCTCGCCTCGGTTGGCTATCAACACCTTCGTCAGCACAGCCAGGCAGTCTGGCAGGCGTGATCGTCGACCAGCCAACATTGAAGCGGCTAGCTGCGACGACGCGCTTTGGTGACATCCGGGAGTTGGACGAAGTGGATTCGACCAACCGGTACCTGCTCGACCTGGCGCGGGCGGGCGCACCGGAAGG
>JAUTXM010000019.1 GCA_030838025.1 Acidimicrobiaceae bacterium | reverse complement strand
TATGCCATGAGACTCCTGTTCGGCAGGGTGGAAGGACCGTTCAAACTCGTACTTCGGATCAACTCGCCCGTCCACGCTCGACTTGGTTTTCCTTGGACCCGACCTGAACGGCTCTCCAACGCTAGTTCGACCAGCGCCTTGCTACAACAGGGCCTGTTGCCCATCGAAGGCCGATCGTCTCAACCCTGAAGCGGCACATGAACCCTTCGGAAATTGACCTCCAAACGACCGACTGTTCGATCGCGAGCAAGGTCGTCAAGTACGCCGACTCAACAAGCGGACCAGGCACTTCTTTGCGTTCCTTCGCGGCTAGCTACAGATAAGAGAACAACAAAGCATGGCGGGCCGCACAACCCGTCCGGCGGGACTACATCCGCAACCTCCTGGCCCGCAAGACCGCCCCCAAGGCGACCCTGCGCTTCGTGGCCACAGAAATCGTCGCCCACCCCGATAACGTCGGCAACGGCAAAGACGAACTGCTCGCCGACCTCCTCGCCAAGCCTGTCCCCGCCCACACCTGGGGCCGCCAGGTCGGCGCCGCCGCGCTGAGCAACGCCTCCGAGGCCCGACTAGTGCTGCTCCTGTTGGCTCAGGTCGCCACCGACCGGGAGCAGACCATGAACGAGAGCACCTGGCGCAACGCCCCCACCGACGCCGCCCGCTGGCTCAGCTTCCTGGCCTCCACCGGCTACACCCTGGCGCCCATAGAGGCCAAGGTCGTCCACGACGCCGCCGCCAAGGCCGACAACGCCACCGGCGACGGAAGCCCCGACGGCGCCGCTGAAGGTTCCGGCAGCGACAACGACGGTAGCGCCGCAGACGACGACCTGTAACCCCGCCGACGTCGACCGCGAGGCGGCCTGACCGGCCCGCTCCCCATGCCCACCTCGATCGGGGGCGACGGCGCGATGCCGCCCCCCCGATCCTGCGTGTCCGGGAGCCCTACGGCTGAGAACCCCGCGCACCGGCGGGAGGAGCCGAGAGGAGAACCCCGGATGGGCAAGACGCAGCACGACGACAACCGCCACGCCAAGCTCACCGAGGCCCACGACCGCCTGGCGGCCGCCGTCGAGGCCCTCGTCAGCGGCGCCGACTGGCAGGCGTTCTTGACCCTGGCAGCCAAGCTCCACGGCTACTCCGCCCGCAACGTCCTGCTCATCATGACCCAGGCGCCCTGGGCCACCCAGGTGGCCGGATACCGAACCTGGCAGCAGCTCGGCCGCCAAGTCCGCGCCGGCGAGAAGGGCATCGCCATCCTCGCCCCCTGCCGCTACCGCAGCACCGCCGACGCCGACGACAGCGCCCAGGGCAACGACCAGGACGCACCGGCCCAAGGCGGCCGTCTCGTGGTGCGGGGCTTCCGGGTGGTGTACGTGTTCGACGTGTCATCGACCGACGGCGACGCCCTGACCCAGCCGGCACGGCCCGAGTTGCTGCGAGGCGAGGCCCCCGCCGGGCTGTGGGACGCCCTGGCCGCGCTGGTCGCCGCAGAGGGCTACACCGTCGAGCGTGGCGACTGCCGCGGCGCCAACGGCGTCACCCGTTTCGACACCCGGGTGGTGCGGGTCCGAGACGACGTCGACGACAGCCAGGCGTGCCGCACGTTGGGCCATGAGGTCGCCCATATTCTCTTGCACGACGGGACCGAGTACGCGGCGGGGTGCCGGGGCCGGGCCGAGGTCGAGGCCGAAAGCGTCGCCTACCTCGTCTCCACCGCGGCGGGCATCGATGCCGACCAGTACAGCTTCGCTTACGTCGCAAGCTGGGCCGGAGGGGACGCCGACATCGTGCAGACGACCGCCGAGCGCGTCCTGGGGTGCGCCCAGCAGATCACCGAGCGACTCGCAGCCCTACGGGCTGTGGTCGCCCACCTTCCCTGAGCGCCCCGGCGACCCACAGCCGTGGTGGTCCGTGCGGCCCGGGACGGGGAAGCCGGGGCCAAACGGCCACCACACCACACCCGCCCGATAACGAGCGCACATGGCCAACACCAGCAACGAGCGACTGCCCTTCGAGCTCGGCGCACTCGCCGCCACCGCAGGCGCCTCCCAGGCCGCCGCAGGCGCCTCCCAGGCCGCCGCCCGCGCCGATGTCCGCCTGGTCGACCTGCTCATCCGCCACCTGGGCGCCGGATTGGGGCGACGTCGACGACAACGACCAGGCCGCCAACGCCGAGGCTCTGGCCACCGGCGGGCGACTCCTGTCCAGCTACCACCTGCCCACCGGTCACACGTACGCCGTTCGCCGGGCCCTGGCGCCGGTAGCACGGCGCCGGCTGGAGGAGTTGCCTGAGTTTGCCCGGGCCGTTCACCGGCGGGCTGAGCGTCAGGAAGCCTGCATACCGGTTACCGCCTGAGCCGGTTGGCGTTTCAGCCGGCAGCGGTTCGCCGGGGGTTGTCAGCCCTCGGGGAACCACTGCCGTGACGCGTAACCGCTTTGGTGACGACGAGGGGAGCGGGGCGGTCGAGCGGGGATGGTGGCGGGATCGCGGTCGGGGCGAGCGGGCGGGTCGAGCGGGG
>JAUTXM010000113.1 GCA_030838025.1 Acidimicrobiaceae bacterium | reverse complement strand
GCTCGTGAGGGAACCACTCCTTGGTTTTCGCGAGGTGCCGTTCGAACAGCGATTCTGCCACTGAGGCGGTGGCATCGAGCAGCTTCTGGTCCTCCGACAGGGTTTGGCTATCCAATCGGTGCATGCTGGCCAGCCTACCGACCCGTCAGTAGGTTGCGCACCTCGCCGGACACCTCCTCGGGAGATCACGTGGTATCTTGAAGTACGGCGGCGGGGCGGGGCAAGCCATGTTGTACATCCGCTGTTCCCAGGAGACCCTTGAAGCCATCGTTTGACGCGTTGGGCGTCTCGCCGGACCTAGTCCGAGCACTCGCCCCTATCACCAATCCCTTTCCGATCCAGGCCCTCACCATCCCCGACGCGCTCGACGGGCGCGACATCTGCGGGAAGGCCAAGACGGGCTCGGGCAAGACCCTCGCCTTCGGGTTGCCCATGTTGCAGCGCCTGAGCGCCGACGCCGACGCTGGCGCCTCCTCGCCGAGTACGAAGACGAGTACGAAGACGAGCGGCCGGCCCCGGGGCCTGGTCATGGTCCCGACTCGCGAGCTGGCTCGCCAGGTCGCCGACGTGCTGCGACCGCTGGGCGAGGCATTAGGCCTCAGCCTGGCCACGATCTACGGCGGCACCGGGATGGACACCCAGATCAAGTCCCTGCACCGCCCGATCGACATCGTGGTGGCCACGCCCGGCCGCCTGATCGACCTGCACCAACGGGGCGACCTGCATCTCGACACGATCGAGATCCTGGTTCTCGACGAGGCGGACAGAATGGCCGACATGGGGTTCCTGCCCCCCGTCGAGTGGGTGCTGCGACGCCTGCCGATGCCGCACCAGACGATGCTCTTCTCCGCCACCCTTGACGGTGAGATCGACTACCTGGTGCGCCATTACCTGACCGACCCGGCCCTGCACGACGTCGTCGAGCCGGTGGGGACGATCTCGGAGATGGAACACCGCTTCCTCGCGGTCCACCAGATGGACAAGGTGAAGGTGGCGGCCAAGGTGGCGCAGGCCAGTCCCCGCACCTTGCTGTTCACCCGCACCAAGCGCGGCGCCGACACTCTCACCAAGAACCTCCAGCGTGAAGGGCTCAAGGTGGCGGCGATCCACGGCGACCTCCCCCAGAAGCTCCGCGAACGGGCCCTCGCCGACTTCATGAGCGGCAAGCTGCCGGTCCTCGTCGCCACCGACGTAGCGGCCCGGGGCATCCACGTGGAGGGCATCGACGTCGTCATCCACTACGACCCCCCCGAGGACCCGAAGACCTACCTCCACCGATCGGGGCGCACCGCCCGGGCGGGCGAGGAGGGTTTGGTCGTCACCCTCGTGCTCTGGGACCAGCGCCTCGAAATTGAGAAGATGCAGCGCCGGCTCGGGATCACCCAACCGGTCATCGAGGTCTTCTCCAACGACCCCCGGCTCCAGGACCTGCGTACGCTCAGTCCGACTGCTTCGGTCGCCTAGCCCCGCGGTCCGGGCGACACAAGCACTACCGACCGACACCCTGACGGGCCGACCTCCATGCGCCTGGCCCGGAGCATCGCCCTTGACCTGATCGGCACGGTGATCATCCTCGGGACGCTGCTGTCGGTCATCCGCTCGACCATCCTTCCCCGAGGGGTCAGGTCCCTGATCACCGGGATCGTCTTCCGGGCCACGCGCCTGGTGTTCCGCCTGCGAACCTGGCGCTCGCCGTCCTATGAACGCCGGGACCGGATCATGGCCATGTACGGCCCGGTCACGCTGCTCCTGCTCCTCTCGACGTGGTACACGCTCCTGACCGCGGGCTACACCGCCATCTACCTCGGGGTCGGCGTCAACCGACTCGGGCAGGCCTTCCGGCTCTCAGGTTCGACGATCATCACCCTCGGGACGACATCGGACCATCGGCTCGTCCCGAGCTTCCTCACCTACACCGAGGCGGGGCTCGGCCTCTTGGTCCTCACGCTCCTGATCACCTACCTGCCGACGCTGTACGGCGTCTTTGCCCAGCGGGAAGCGGCGGTGGCCCAGCTCCAGGTCCGGGCGGGCACCCCGCCCACGGCGTGGACGCTGTTGATCCGCTACAACCGGATCGGACTCACCGGGCGGCTGAGCGAGTTGTGGCAACAGTGGGAGGCTTGGTTCGCGGCCCTGGAAGAGTCCCACACGTCGTTCTCGATCCTGGTCTTCTTCCGCTCCCCGCAGCCCGACCAGTCCTGGGTCACGGCGGCAGGAACGGTGCTCGACGCCGCCTCCCTGTGGGCCTCCACCGTCGAGCATCCGAATGACCCCGATGTCCAGCTGTGCATCCGGGCCGGTTTCGTGGCCCTGCGGCGCCTGGCCGACTTCTTCAACGTCGCCCACAACCCCAACCCGAGCCCCGACGACCCCATCACCATCAGCCGGGCAGAGTACGAGGAGGCGTGCACGCTGCTGGAGGCGGCCGGCATGCCGCTGCGAGTCGACCGGGAGGCGGCGTGGCAGAGCTTCAAGGGCTGGCGGGTCAACTACGACACCGTCCTACTCAACTTCGCCCGGATGGTCGAGGCGCCCATCGCCCCGTGGACCAGCGACCGCTCGCCCGTGAACCGCCAGCACCAGTGGACGCTGCGCCGCTCGATCAGCCTGCGCCGGCCCACTGGCGCTCCACGGTGGCCCCGTCGAGGACGTCGGGCCTGAGCACGGCGCCGGTCCCCGGCCCGTCGGGGACGGCGATGGTCCCGTCAGGACCAAGGACGACGGGCTCGGTGACATCGTCCCGGTAGAAACGGTTGGACGCTGAGAGGTCGCCAGGGAGGGAAAAGTTCGGCAGCGCCGCCAGGGCGAGGTTGGCGGTCCGGCCCACGCCGGTTTCGAGTAGGCCACCGCACCACACGGGTATGCCCCGCAACGCACTCACGTCATGGATGCGCACCGCCTCGAGATAGCCGCCCACCCGGCCTGCCTTGATGTTGATGACCTGGCAGGCGCCAAGGGCGATGGCGCTCGCGGCACCGGCGGCCGAAGTGATCGACTCGTCCAAACAGAGCGGCGTCCTCATTTTCCCCGCCCATGCCGCATGGCCGACCAGGTCGTCGCCCCCGAGGGGCTGCTCCAGGCAGAGGAGGCCCGCCTCGTCGAGTGCCGCCAGGCGGGGGGCGTCGTCGAGGCGGTACGTCCCGTTGGCGTCGGCCTGGAGGGCCAGGTCGGGGAAGGCGGCGCGTACTGCCAGCACCGGCTCAACGTCCCAACCGGGGTGGATCTTCAGCTTCACCCGGCGGTAGCCCTCGGCGACCCGGCGGCCGACCTCGTCGAGCAGGTCGGGAACCGAACCGGTGAGACCCACCGCCACGCCCGCCGTGACCCGGGTGCGGGTGGCGCCCAGGCGTTGCGCCAGGGAGCGCCCCGCGGCCCGCAGCTCGGCGTCGAGGACGGCCAGCTCGACGGCGGCCTTGGCCATGTGGTGGCCCTGGATCGCCGCCAGCGTCGGTGCCAGAGCGGCAGCGTCGAGGGGTTGGCCCAGGACGAGGGGGACCAGGTGGTGGCGCAGGATGTCCCAGGCTCCGTCGAGCCATTCGGGGCTGTAGGTCGGGGCGGGGAAGGTGGCGCATTCGCCCCACCCCTCGCTGTCGGGGCCGACGGCCCGCACGAGGATGACCTCACGGTCGGTGAGCGTCCCGCCCGGCCAGCGCCAGGGCTGGACCAACGGCAGCCGCACCCGCCGCAGTTCGATGCCCTCGATGGCGTCAGGCCCCGGCGTTGGCGCACTCCTCGCGCTCGATGCCGGCCAGTTGCTCGAGGCGCGCCACGTGGCGGCCCCCTTCGAAGTCGGTGGCCAGCCACTCGTCGAGGATGACGAGCGCCAACTGCGGGGCAAGAATACGGGCGCCGAGGGCCAGCACATTGGCATTGTTGTGCTGCCGGGAGAGGCGGGCCGTGAACTCGTCGTGGCACAGGGCGGCGCGAGCACCGTGGACCTTGTTGGCCGCGATCTGCTCGCCTTGGCCGCTGCCGCCGATGACGACGCCCGCGTCAGCCTCGCCGCGCACCACGGCGCGGGCGGCGGAGGCGCAGAACGCCGGGTAGTCGACCGGCTCGGTCGAATGGGTCCCGACGTCGATGGGGGTGTGACCGGTGGCGGTCAGGTGTTCGATGACCGTCGCTTTCAGGTCGAAACCGGCATGGTCGGAGGCGACAGCGATCCTCATGAAACGAGCTCCTCGGTTAGCGCTTGACGGCGAGGGTGACCCCGTCGCGGATGGGCAGCATGGCGACGTCGACCCGGTCGTCGGCGACGACCTGGTCGTTGAAATGGCGGATGGCGACCACATTCTCGTTGGTGGCGGCGTCGTCGAGGACCTGGAAGCGCTGGAGGACGTTGTCGACGATGATGGCGCCGCCGGGACGCATGCGCGGCACGATCTGTTCCCAGTAGCTCGGGTAGCCCAGCTTGTCGGCGTCGATGAAGGCCAGGTCCAAGCGCGGCTCGTCGGGGAGCGACCGCAGCGTCTCGAGCGCCGGGCCGAGGCGCAGCTCGATCTTGTCGGAGAGCCCCGCCTCGGACCAGTAGCGGCGGGCGATGGCGGTCCACTCCTCGCTGACGTCGCAGCACAGCAGACGGCCGTCGGGCGCCATCCCTCGGGCGATGCAGATGGCCGAGTAGCCCGTGAAGGTGCCGACCTCAACGGCGCTGGTGGCGTTGGCGAGGCGGGCGATGTTGGTGAGGAACGCACCCTCGTCGGTGGAGATCTGCATGCTGGACACGCCGCCCAGCGCCGCTGTCTCGGCGATCAGGCGCTGCACCAGCTCGTCGGGGGGGGTGCTGTGGGCGACGAGGTAGGCAAGAATGCGCGGGTAGAGGTCAGGTTCTGCCATGGGGTTGTTTCTAGCGTGTCAGGCTGGTGGGATGCCCAGGCTGACTGCTGCCAACGCCCTTGCGCCGCTTGTTCACGCCGTCCTCGGGGAGTCGATCCCTGTCGAGGTCCGTTTCTGGGACGGCAGCCATGTCGGCGCCGCCGACGGTCCCGCGACGATCGTGCTCCGTTCCCCGGGCGCGCTGCGCCAGATCCTGTGGTCACCGAATGAGGTGGGATTCGCCCGGGCGTTCATCACCGGCGACGCCGAGGTGGAGGGCGACCTGCTGGAGGCGATTCGAGCGGTGTTTCGCGCCGCGCCGCAGGATCTGCAGATCGGCACCCGAACGGTGGTCCGCACCCTGGCGGCCTCCGTTCGCCTGGGCGTGCTCGGGCCGCCGCCGCCCCGACCGGCCGAGGAGGCTCGCCTGCGCGGGGGCCGGCATTCCCGCGAGCGCGACGCCGCCGCCATCTCGCATCACTACGACGTGGGCAACGACTTCTACCGCTTGGTGCTGGGCGAGTCGATGACGTACAGCTGCGCCCGGTTCGTGCGCGCCGACGTGTCGTTGGAGGACGCCCAGGCGGCCAAGTACGACCTCATTTGCCGCAAGTTGGGGCTGCAGGAGGGCATGCGTTTGCTCGACGTGGGCTGCGGGTGGGGCGGCATGGCGATGCACGCCGCGGCCAACTACCGCGTCGGGGCCGTGGGCATCACGTTGTCCGAGCAGCAGTACGACCTGGCCCGCAAGCGGGTGGCCGAGGCGGGGCTGTCCGATTGGGTGGAGATCCGGCTGCAGGACTATCGGGATGTGGCCACGGGCCGGGGTGGCAGTGGCAGTGGCGGCGGGGCGGACGGCGGTGGCGAGCGATTCGACGCCATCAGCTCCATCGGCATGTTCGAACACGTCGGGAAGGATCAGATGGCGGCCTACTTCTCGGTGCTCGCGGAGGTGTTGGTTCCTGGTGGGCGGCTACTCAACCACGCCATCTCGACGCCGGACGGGGCCTCGTTCGACCGGCGCAGCTTCACGGCGCGCTACGTCTTCCCCGACGGGGAGTTGGAAGATGTGGCCGACGTGGTCTCGGCCATGGAAGCGGTGTCGCTCGAGGTGCGCGACGTCGAGTCGCTGCGGGAGCACTACGCCCTGACCCTTCGCCACTGGGTCACCAATCTGGACGAGAACTGGGACGAAGCGGTTTCGCTGGTCGGCATCGTCCGGGCCCGGATCTGGCGGCTGTACATGGCCGCGGCAGTGGTGGGATTCGAACTGAACGAGACCGCGGTCCACCAGGTCCTCGGCGTGAAGACCCTGGACGACGGGAGCAGCGGAATGCCCCTGACCCGGGCAGACATGATCTGATCGGCCCCTGGGGGCCGGTCTCAGTTGTGGGAGCGAGGGGTGATCGGGCGGCGACGATCCGCAGATGCGGGGTCCGAGGCGGAGGCAGACCGGCCGGGGCGGAGGCGACTCGGCGCCTGGGCCGTTACCCGCTCACCGGTTTGCAACTCCAGGGAGAACAATCGCCACGGACGTTGGGTTGCTGCCTTCGCCTTCACGAGCGGTACCTACCCCGGACGGACCAGTTCGGAACCTGGGCTACGTTGACGCGATGGCCGTGGACGAGGGGCTCCTGGCGGAGCTGAAAACCACCAAGGCCGCCATCGACGAGCTGCAGATCAAGCTCAAGGAGCTGGTGGCGGCGCTGCGAGAGCGCGGCGCCTCAGCCCAAGAGATCGGCGAGGCCCTTCGAGGCTGAGCCCTGAGCCCTCCGCCGCCGTTTGAGCTGCTGCTCCGGTTGCGGCTTGCGGCTTGCGGCTAGGCGATGATGTCGAGCGGAGTGCCCGCCGGAACCACGCGGATCGCCTCGATCGTCTGGGGATTGGCCCGGATGCAACCGTGGGACGAGGCGACCCCCCGGGTGGAGGCGGGGTCGGACGGGTAGCCGTGGATCCCGACTGTCCCATCGCCGCCGTCGAACTCGGTGAACACGTTGGAGTGTGTCGCGGTGATGAGGACGAAAGGACCGTAGATCCGCTGTTGGCGCGCCGGGACCGGAACAATGGCGTCGATGAACGACGGTCCGATCGGCGTCGGCCACTGGGGCTGGCCCACTCCGACGGGAGCGGAGTAGATGGGCAGGTTGTTCTGGTACAGGGTCAAGCTGCGCTGGCTGACCGAGATGGCGATCCGGTAGTTGGTCGTGGTGATGTTGACATCGCTTCGCTCCACCCAGCCGGTGGAGGCGTTGGGCCGGGAGTCAAGACGGATCTGCACCCAGCCGGGGACGGACTTGATGATCGGCCGGGCGCTCGGGCCGCCCCACGTGGTGGTCGACACGGCCCCCGCCACCTGGCCGCCAGGACGATCCCAAAGGATCAACCCGTAGGACCCGGCCTTCGGCGACGCGATTTGGGTGGTGCCGGCAGCCGGGGTCAGGGCGGCGAGGTCGGTTGCTGCTTGGATCGAGGCGGGGGCCGCGGGAGCCGCGACTGCGGTCCTCCCGGCCGTGTGGCTGTGGCCGCCGGCGGTTCCCACCGCAACAACTGCAGTCCCGGTCAAGCCCAAAAGTACGACGGCAATCAAGCCGCAAATGGTTCGGCGCATGGTCGATTCCTTCCCAACGCACCCAATGTCTAACAGGCTCGGCCATTTCTGGCTAACTCAGGTGACAGATCGCACCACGTCCGAAAGGCAACGTATCGCCAGGGCAGCGACGCATTGGCCATCGGATTCGGGGTCGTGGAGGTGCGCCGCGAGGCGTTGGAAGCGGGCCTTCGGCGCTGCTCGCTGCGCCAGCCATTCGGCCACGGCCGCCGTGGGGTTGCCGATTACCGGTCCTGTCGCCAGCGCGGCCAGCACTGCTTCGCGCCGCAGCGAGGCCACGTCATCTTCGAGTCGGCGGACCTGCCAGCGGCTCCACCGACTCGTCACGGCGAGATCACCCAGCGCGTGGCGAAACTCGGCCAGTCCGAGCGCCGAGTCACAGGCATCGAAGGCCTCGATCACGAGCAACGCCTCGGCGTCGAACGCCCCGAGCGCCCGGATAACCCAGCCCACATCGGCCGCCAGCGCCACGGCCGGCAACCGGGCGAAGGTCTCGGCCACCGAGGGATCGACGCCCAGCTCGACCAGCTCCTTGGCCTTCGTTGCGCCGTCGCCGGTCAATGGCGCCGCCTCCAACCGCACGGCGACGGCTCGATCCGCGTCGACCATGGCTTGGGTGTCGCGGCCGGCGTCACCCGCGCGATCGCCTCTGCCATCGAGCAGGTACCGCCGAGCCAGGCGGTGCACGCCTTCGGCAACCGAGAAGTCGAGCACCTCCTGGACGTCAGATGAGAGGAAGGATGCCAGATCCTCGACGTGGCGCCAGCGCTGATCCGCGCCCAACACCCGCCGGGCCGCCCAATAGGCGCGGCCCGCGTCGGCCAGTCCCACGCCGAACTCGTCGGCCGTCTCGTGGGCCCACGTGACCCCCATGCGGTCGATGATCTCATGTGCCACTCGGGTGGCGGCCAGTTGCCGGTACAGCCGGTGGCGGCCCATCAGATCGTGGAACTGGATCGCGACAGTGGCGGGGAAGTAGGCCGTGACGGCGTCGTGCACCACCGGGTCGTCGGCGAAGGCCGATGCTTCGACGGCATCGGCGAGGTCAGACTTGGCCAGGGCGAGGACGACCGCGGCCTCGGGCCGGGTCAAGCCAGCACCCGCAGCGCGGCGTCGCGCCATGTCCTCGTCGACCGGGAGCGCGTCAACTTCGCGGTCGAGGCGACCCGCGGCCTCCAGATCGATGATCAAGGCCTCGTAGGCGTCGAGGTCGACGGCGCTGGCGGGCACGGCCCGCGTGACCGCCAGGGCGGTCAGGCCCACGTCCTGGAGGACCGCATGGGCGACCTCGTCCTGGACCGAGGCCAGGAGCCGGTCACGTTCGTCGGCCGAGATTCGGCCTTGTTCACTGGCAAGGGCCAGGAGGATCTTGACGTTGACCTCGTAGTCCGAGGTGGCCACGCCGGCCGCGTTGTCGATGAAGTCGGCGTTGATCTTGCCGCCCCGCCGTGAGTAGACGATGCGGGCGCGCTGGGTGAAGCCCAAGTTGCCGGCCTCGGCGACCACTCGGGCCCTCACCTGGTCGGCCGTGACCCGCACCGCATCATTGGCCCGGTCGCCGACGTCGGCGTTCGATTCGCCCGGCGCCTTGACGAAGGTCCCGATGCCTCCCAGCCACAGCAGGTCGGCCGGCGCCGTCAGGATGGCCGACACCAGCTCCGGTGGGCTGATCACCCCGGCGCTCAGCCCGAGTGCGCCTTGGGCTTCGGGCGACAGGCTGATCTCCTTGATGCTGCGGGCCCACACGCCGCCCCCCCGGGACAGCGCCGACCGCTCGTAGTCCCACCAACTGGACCGGGGCAACTCGAACAGCCGGGTGCGGGCTGCGTAGGCCCGGGCGGGGTCGGGATCGGGGTCGACGAATATGTGCCGGTGGTCGAACGCCGCGATCAACTTGATGGTCCGGCTTTGCAACATCCCGTTGCCGAACACGTCACCCGACATATCGCCGACTCCCAGGACCCGGATCTCCTCGCCCTCGGGATCGATCCCGAGTTGGCGGAAGTGCTGGCGGGCGGCCACCCAGGCACCCCGGGCCGTGATGCCCATCGCCTTGTGGTCGTAACCGTGGTGGCCCCCCGACGCGAAGGCGTCACCCAGCCAGAAGGCGTGGTCGGCACTGATCTCGTTGGCCAGGTCCGAGACGGCGGCGGTCCCCCGGTCGGCCGCCACGACCAGGTAGGTGTCGTCGCCGTCGACGGCTCGCACCCCCGGCGGGCGCACGACCCGTCCCCCCACGACGTTGTCGGTCAGGTCCAGCAGGCCGCTCACGAAGCGGCGGTAGCACTCGCGCACTTCGGTGGCAGGATCGACGTCGGCCGACCCGACATCGGCCGGGCCCACACCGGCCGGGCCCACACCGGCCGGGCCAGGTGCGGCCGCACCATCGTCGCGACCCCCGTCGAGGCCGCGATCGCCGCCGAGCCGTTTGCAGACGAACACGCCCTTGGCGCCCGTAGGCACGATCCCCGCATTCTTCAGGACCTGGGCCCGGACCAGGCGCAGCACCTCGGTGTGCAGGTCGTCCTGGCGGTCGCTCCAGCGGATGCCGCCCCGGGCGATCGGCCCGCCGCGCAGGTGCAGGCCCTCCACCCGCGGCGAGTAGACGAACGTTTCGACGTGTGGTCGCGGCGGCGGGAGGTCGGGAACGCGACGCCCGTCGAGCTTGAGTGCGAGCGTCGCCAGCCCTTCGCCGCCCGGCGAGCGGGCATAGTGGCTGGTCCGGAGGGTGGCGTCGACGAGCCCCAGGTATCCCCGCAGCACTTGGTCGTGCTCCAGGCGCTCCACCGAGGCAAGGGCGTCCACCACGGCTTGCCGGGCTGACTCGGTGGAGGCTTCTGGTGGGCTCGACAAGGGATCGAAGCGGGCCGCAAAGTAGCGGAGCAGGGCCAGCGCCACCGCGGGGAACTCGATCAGGGGATCATCGAGTTGGCGGTCGCTCCACGAGGTTCCGACCTGGCGCCGGTACCTGCGGTAGGCCCGCAACACCACCACGTCATGCCAATCCAAGGCGGCGCACACCACCAGGCGGTTGAGCGAATCCACCTCGGCGGAGCCTCGCCAGGCGGCCTGTACCGCGGCGACCAGCCGCACTCCGTCGGCCGCCGGTTCGAACACGCACCGGAACCTCGACCGCAGGCCGAAATCGTCGAGGTGGAGGGGTTTGCCGCCTTCGGGATCGGGGATCTGATGGGGCACCGCCTCGACGACGGTGAGCCCGAAGCTTTCGAGGATGGGGATGAAGCTGGACAGCTCCATCGCCCGGCGCCCATACAGGCGCAACCGGAACATCCCGGCTCCCGGATCAGGATCGGGCTGGGCCGCCATGCGCAGCCCGCCACCCCGCCCGCCCCTAAGGCCGGCGCTGCCGAGGGAGGCCAACGCCAGCAGATCGGCGGCGGCCACGGCCGCTTCGGTGCGTTCGAGGTAGCCGCTCGGGACGCGGGCGGCGAACGCCTCGGCCAGCGCCGACGAGTCTTCCGCCCGGCCGGCCTCGTCAAGGGCCGCCCGGAGGCCCTCAACCCACCACCGTGGCGCCTCTGTCACCGAAAGTTCAGCATCGCGCATCGACTTGACGCCCGGAAGTGATCCATAGGCCCTGCGCACTTCGTAGGTTATTGCGAGACGGTCGCGGGAAAGGACCGGTCCGTCAGTCCCAAACAGAAAGGGAGGAGCAATGGCGCCGTACTTCTGCCTGCAGCTCTGGCTCGCCCCCGTCCGCAACGCGGCATGGGTTTCGGCTCAATGTGGGCACCGCTGAGTTATGGCCACACCGACGAAGGAGTTGGAGTTGGTCGACGCCTGCTCACTGATCGGATCATGCGGCTTCGGGCCGGTCGGCAACGAGCCCCGGCAGCACCGCACGGTGGGTGTCGAACTCGAGAGTTTCGCCGTTCCCCAAATCCCTCCCGAGCGCTTACCGGCGGTGGAGTTGCCCGCCGGGAGCCGCCTGACGTTTGAACCTGGTGGCCAGGTCGAGTTGAGCTCACCGCCCCAGGGTTCCGTCGCAGCGGCGTGTGACGCCCTCAGCGCCGACCTGGCGGCGACGCGGGAGGCATTTTCCCCTCTCGGTGTGAGCCTGGTGCAATCCGGGCTGCGTCCGGCGTCCGCCCGGCCCCCCTCACGGCTGGTGGACACGCCTCGCTACCGGGCCATGGAGGCGTATTTCGACCGCCACTGGTCCGACGACGGGCGGGCCATGATGCGCCAGACCGCCTCGGTACAGGTCAACCTGGGCCTCGGCGCCGGCGGCCGGGCCTCCCGGCGGTGGCGGGCGGCCAACGTCCTCGGTCCGGTTCTTGCGGCCGCCTTCTCCTCGTCGCCCACCGACGGGGGCTGCGGGAACGCCCGGCTAGCCACGTGGCTGCGTCTCGACCCCAGCCGCACCGCCCCGGTGCCGTGCGACCCGGGTGTCGACCCTCGCCGGGCATGGGTCGACTACGCCCTCGACGCCCAGGTGATGTTGATCCGCACCGACGCGGGCGCGGGCACCGACGGAGCCGGCCACCGATGCGCCACCGAAGCCGGCCACGAGGCGCTGGTGGACGAGCCGATCACCGCTCGGACGTGGATCGAGCACGGCCACCCGCTGGGCTGGCCCAGCGCCGACGACGTGGCATACCACCTGACGACGCTGTTTCCCCCGGTGCGGCCGCGAGGCTGGCTGGAGTTGCGCATGATCGATGCCCTCCCCGATCCGTGGTGGCGGGTACCGGTCGCGGTCGCGGCGGCGTTGCTCGACGACGCCGACGCGGTCGAGGCCTGCGAACCCGTGGCCGACCGGTGGTGGGAGGCCGCGGAGGAGGGCATGGCCGATCCACCACTGGCGGCGGCCGCCGCGGTGTGCGCCCGGCGGGCGCTCAGCGGCCTGCATCGCGTCGGTGTCGACATCGGCACCGCGGTCATGGTCGAGCAATGGGTCGCGACGGTGCAGAAGGGATGTGAGCCTCCGTGGATGTAGCCACCGACGCCGGGCGCCACGGGCGCTCCGTCGCCGACCTCGCCGACCTCGCCGACCTGACCGACCTCAAGGAGCGAGCGGCGCACGAGCTGGCCACCGTCCGCCGCCGGTCCCTTGACCTGCTCGACCCACTCGACGAGCGGGCGCTCACCCGGCAGCACTCCCAGCTCATGTCGCCACTCGTGTGGGACCTGGCGCATGTCGGCAACTACGAAGACCTGTGGCTGGTCCGCGCCGCCGGAGGCGAGCCCGGTGTCGCCCCGTCCCTCGACGCGATGTACGACGCCTTCCGCCACGTCCGGGCCGATCGGCCGAGGCTGCCATTGCTCAATCCGGTCGAGGCCCACCGCTACATCGGCGACGTCCGGAGCCGGGCGCTCGAGGTCATCGAAGCGATCGAGTTCGATCCGGCGGTGCCCTTGCTCGCCGAAGGCTTCGTCGTCGGTCTGGTGGTGCAGCATGAGCACCAGCACGACGAGACCATGCTGGCGACGCTGCAACTCATGGACGGCGACGGCTACCGCCCGCTCGCACCAACGCCACCAACGCCACCAGCCCCGCCGGCGGCGCCCCGGCTCGACCGGCCGGCCGAGGTCCTCGTCCCCGCGGGCGACTTCGAGATGGGCACAGACGACGACGGGTGGGCGTACGACAACGAACGGCCCCGACACACCGTGGACCTCCCGGCGTTCTGGATCGACCGGTGGCCGGTCACCAACGCCGCGTTTCAGGGGTTCATCGCCGACGGCGGCTACCGGCGCCGCGACCTGTGGTCCCCCGCGGGCTGGGCGTTCCGGGTCCAGTCCCGCCTGGCGGCGCCCAAATTCTGGCGCCCCGACGGTGCATCATGGCTGCGCAACCGCTTCGGCTGGGTCGAGGAGGTCCCGCCCGACGAGCCCGTCCAACACGTGTGCTGGTACGAGGCCGACGCCTTCGCCCGCTGGGCCGGCAAGCGCCTGCCCACCGAACAGGAGTGGGAAAAGGCGGCCCGGTGGTCGCCGGAGCGCGGTGGTGCCCGAGCCTTCCCCTGGGGCAATGGGGTTCCGTCGGAGGACGTCGTCAATCTGGGAGGGCGTTTTTTCCGGCCCGCGCCGGTCGGGGCGTTCCCCGACGGTGCGGCTCCTTGCGGCGCCGAGCAACTCATGGGCGACGTCTGGGAATGGACCGCCTCCGACTTCGCCCCCTACCCGGGCTTCGCCAGCTTCCCGTACCCGGAGTACTCCGAGGTGTTCTTCGGTCCGGCCTACAAGGTGCTGCGCGGTGGGTCGTGGGCCACACATCCGAGCGCGGTGCGCACCACGTTCCGCAACTGGGACTACCCGATCCGGCGCCAGATCTTCGCCGGCTTCCGATGCGCCCGCGACGCCTGATGCGCCCGCAACGCCTGATGCGCCCGCCACGCCTGATGCGCCCGCCACGCCTGATGCGCCCGCGACGCCTGATCTGCCTTCGGCGCCCACCCAACTGACATGTGCCGCCATCTGGCATATCTCGGGCCGCCCCGGACGCTGGCCTCACTGCTCTACGACCCGCCCCAGTCCCTGGTGCGCCAGAGCTGGGCGCCCAGGAACCAGCGCTACGGCACGGTGAACGCCGACGGCTACGGCGTCGGCTGGTACCAGCCCGACGTGTCGCCCGAGCCGGGCCGGTTCCGCCGGGCCGGGCCCATCTGGGCCGATCGGTCGCTCGAATCGCTGGCGCGGGTCGTGCGGTCCGGCGCGTTCTTGGCCGCGGTTCGTTCGGCCACGCCGCCGGCACCGATCGAGGAGACGGGCGCCGCGCCGTTCACCGATGGGCCGTGGCTGTTCTCACTCAACGGCCGGGTGAACTGCGATCTCGATGCCCTGCGTGGCCAGGTGTCGCCGCGACGGCGGGCCACGATCCTGGGCACGAGCGATGCCGAGCTGCTCTTCGCCCTGCTGCTCGACCGCCTGGACGGCGGCAGCCCGCCGGCCAAGGCGCTGGCGGGCCTGGTTGGCGACGCGCCCGGTCGCCTCAACCGCCTCAACCTCCTCCTGACCGATGGCGCCACCATCTGGGCCACCACGTGGGGCGACAGCCTCTCGTGGCGCCCGTGGGGCGCGCCGCGCTCGGAGCGCTCGGAGCGCGCGGGGCCGTCGCCGTCACGGCCGTCTGGGAGCTCCGGCGACGCGCTCGGATCCCCAGGGGAGCTCGGTCCGGGCGTGGTCGTCGCCTCGGAACCGCTCGACGACGAGCCGGGCTGGGTGGCCGTCCCGGACTGCTCGCTGCTCACCGCCACCGCCGACTCGACCTCCGTCGTGCCCCTGCCCACCGCTGCAGCCAGAGACGACGAACAAGGAGCCCCGGCCCCGTGAAACCCATCATCGACGTGTTGCTCACTCCCGCCGACCTGGCCGCCGCGTTGCGCGCCGACGTGGTCTCCGGATTGTCCGAGCCGACCGGCCGGCGCACCCTGCCACCCAAGTGGTTCTACGACGAGCGTGGCTCGCAGCTCTTCGACGACATCACCCGCCTCGCCGAGTACTACCCGACCCGCTGTGAGCGGGCCATCCTCGAGGCGCACGCGGGCGACATCATGACCCGCGACGTTTCGACGCTCGTCGAACTGGGGTCGGGAACCTCCGACAAGACCCGGTTGCTGCTCGACGCCGGCACCGGCACGAGCGGCGGGCTGCGCACCTTCGCCCCCTTCGACGTCAGCGAGGAAACGCTGCGCAGCGCCGCCGACACGATCGCCCTGCGCTACCAGGCAGCCGGCCTGGCGGTGCATGCCATCGTGGGCGACTTCGAACACCACCTGGGCGTCTTGAAGGAGATCGGCGAACCAGGCCGGCGCCTGGTGGCGTTTCTCGGCGGCACGATCGGCAACTTCGACCCCGCCGGCAGGGCCAGCTTCCTGAGCCAACTGGCCGCGGCGCTGGCCCCGGGTGACCGCCTACTCCTCGGCACCGACCTGGTCAAGGATCCGGCCCGGCTGGTCCTCGCCTATGACGACCCGGCAGGCGTGACCGCGGCGTTCAACCGCAACGTCCTCTCCGTCATCAATCGCCGTCTCCGGGCCGACTTCGAGCCCGACTCGTTCGACCACGTCGCCGTCTGGAATGACGTCGAGGAGTGGATCGAGATGCGCCTCCGTTCGACCCGACCACAGGCGGTCCTGGTCGCCGACTTGGCGCTCAAGGTCGCCTTCGAAGCCGGCGAGGAGATGCGCACCGAGATCAGCGCCAAGTTCCGGCCCGAGCGGATTTTCGACGAACTGGCGGCCGCGGGCTTCGATCTGTCCCAATGGTGGACCGACCCCGCCGGCGACTTCGGCCTTTCGCTCAGCTGCCGGCTGGGATGAGCCAAACCGATCAACTCCCCCTGCTCCAGACAATTCTCAGTAATAAACAGCCATCTCTCACGCTTTTTCAGGTGCTCTCATCGCATAGCATTGCTATTTCTGAGCCACGGCAGTCGACAGAGCTTGCGCGCGAGCCGGATAACGAGCAGGATCTAGCTGCTTGCACAAAGATCTGTGCTGGCGGTCAACTGTGAGCCGAGTCGGGAAGGACTGGGGGATTACGTGCGAACAATCGGACGGCTGGCAATGAGGGTGACTCTGTGTCTTGG
>JAUTXM010000074.1 GCA_030838025.1 Acidimicrobiaceae bacterium | reverse complement strand
ACGACCTGAAGGAGGCCGAGGTCGAGGTTCTCGGCAAGAAGTCGGCCCTCAACCAGATCAGCCAGCGCCTCGGCTCGCTCGAGCCCGACGAGCGCAAGTCGGTGGGGCAGGCCCTCAACGCGGCTCGCTCGCGTGTGCAGTCGGCGGCGGGTATCCCCTCCCCTTGGTCGCTGACCGTGACCGACACCTCGTCGCCCGGTCCGGTGACGCCACTGACGGTCAGTCCTTTGCGGGACGCGTACTTGCACGCGTTCTCGACCAGGTTGGTCAGCACTTGCTCCACCTTGTCGGGGTCGGCGTACACCTTCGGGAAGTTGTCCTCGAAGGAGAGCTGGGCCTCGAGGTCGGGGTATTCGAGTTTGACCTTCTCGACCACGGTGGCGGCGAGGCGGGCCAGGTCGACGAGTTGGGGGCGTAGCATCAAGCGGCCCGTTTCGAGTCGGCTGATGTCGAGCAGTTCGGTGACCAGACGGGTGACGCGGTCGGCGTCGTGGTTGACCTGCTCCAACATCATCCGCTTTTGGTCGTCGCGCAGCCGGCCCCAGCGGTTCAGCAGGAGGCTGGTGTAGCCCTTGACCGATGTGAGCGGCGATCGCAATTCATGGCTCACGGTGGAAACGATCTCGATTCCGCTGGCGGCCTGGTGGGCCCGCCGGCCCGCCTCGCGGAGCACCAGGACGACGCCGGTGAGGTGGCCGTCGTTGTCACGCTCATATGACCCCGCCACGAAGGTCTTCACGTCTCGGCCGGACGCGGTGCGAATGGTGATGTCCTGTTCCGGCATGCTGCGCACCGACCTCAGTCGGGTGGAGGGATGCCACCCGTCAGCCCAGGCGCGGTGGCCGTCGCGGCTGCGGGGGCCGAGCAGGGGCCGGCAGTCCTCGCCGAGCAGGCGGTCGAGCGGATAGCCGGTCAACCGGCTGGCGGTGACGTTGGCCGCCACGATGCAGTGGTCTCGGTCGAGCTGCAGGACGGCGTCGGGCAGCGAGTCGAACAACTCGCGCGTGGCGCTCATCAGTGTCCACCAGCAGCGGCGGCGATCGGCTGTGCTGGGAGCTGGGCTGCGAGCTGGGCTGGCTGCGCTGCGAGGTCGGCCGGCCGGGCTTCGGGGTTCGGCTGGGAGTGGGCGATGCGGCCCGGCTGGTCCTGGGTGGTCTCCTGCCCCGCCTGCCGCTGGCGGGCCTCGCGGCTTTCCCGGCCCTGGCGGCGCTGGCGGGCCGCTTCGAAGCACAGCACCGCGGCGGCCATGCCCGCATTGAGCGACTCCGCCTGCCCGGCCATGGGGACGGTCAGCTGACCATCGAGAAGGGAATCGAGGCCGGAGGGCAAGCCATGGGCTTCGTTTCCAATAATGATCGCGATCGGCCGGGTGAGGTCAGCGTCGGTGTAGTCCTCGCCACCTCTCGGAGTTGTTGCAAGCCGGGCGAGACCCCATGAGCCCAGTTCTGCCAGCACCTCACTCGGGTCGCCTCCGGCGACCACCGGTACTCGGAACAGCGCCCCGGCCGAGGCCCGCACGGTCTTCGGATTGAACAGATCAACCGACCCATCGCAGCAAACGACGCCAGTGGCGCCGGCTGCTTCGGCGCTGCGCAGCACCGTTCCGGCATTGCCTGGGTCTCGCAGGTCCACGCAAACGACGACCAGTTCGGGCTTGGTCGACGTGCGCAGCTCGGTCAGCGCAACGTCCATCTGGCGCACCACCGCCATGACCGGCTGCGGGGTCGCGGTGTCCGCAACCCGCGCCAGGACTCCGGGAGCCAGGTCGAATACCCGGTTTCCGGCGGCGTACGCCTCGTGCAACAAGTCGTCGAGGGCGCCGTCGGAGATCGGGTCAGTCCGGTCGATGTATACCGAATCGATGTCCACCCCAGCGGCCAGAGCCTCGCGCAGCACCTTCACACCTTCCACCACGAAACATCGCTCGGCCAGCCGGGCGCTGCGGCGACTGGCCAGTCGGCGCAGGCGCTGGACGCGTTGATGTTTGTAGGTGAGCGGAGTCACCGGAGTCTCCCGGCTTCCAAGGTTCAGCTAGCCGCCTCAGCGTCGGACTGGGCCGGCGCGCGACGGGCGACATCGACGAGGGCAGCGAACGCAGCACGGTCGCGAACCGCAAGGTCGGCCAGGATTTTGCGGTCGACCTCCACCTCGGCAGCCTTCAGCCCGGCGATGAACCGGCTGTAGCTCATGCCGTGCTCGCGGGTGGCCGCGTTGATCCGCTGGATCCATAGCTGGCGAAAGTCGCCCTTGCGGGCACGGCGGTCCCGGTACGCGTACTGCAGGGAGTGCATGACCTGCTCGTGTGCCGCGCGGTAGCTGCGGCTCTTGTTGCCGTAGTACCCCTGCGCCTGTTCGAGAACGGCACGGCGGTGCTTCTTGCTGGGTACGGCGCGCTTGACCCTGGCCATCGGTGCGCTCCTTTCGGTTCAGACAGAGTTTGAAGGTGGGTGCCTGCGGGCAGCCGGTCGGCCGCTCGCAGCGGCTAGAGGCCGAGCTGCCGCTTGACGGCCCGCCGGTCGCCGGGGGCCACATCGGTCTCGCGGCCCAGGCGACGGGTTCTGATGGACGACTTCTTTTCGAGCAGGTGCGAACGAAACGCCCGGCGACGGCGGAGCTTCCCGGTTCCGGTCACCTTGATGCGCTTGGCAAGGCCACGGTCGGTCTTCATTTTCGGCATGACTACGTCTCCTCGGCGGGAGCCGGCGAGGTTGCCGCCCCAGTGGTCGGGGTAGCAGCGCCGGGCAAACGCCCATTGTGTTGTGTTGAAACGGGGGTTGTCGTGGTGTCGACGGGAGTCGCAGCGGGGTTGGCGGCGCCAGGCGAGCTGGTGGGCTGTGCAGGTGCGGGTGGGGCGGGTGTCATGGCGGGGGCTGCGGATGTCGTGGGTGCGGGTGTCGGTGCTGCGCCGGCGTCGGGTGCGGCCTCACTTGCAGTTGGTGCGGTAGCCGGGGCGCCGGCTTCGTTGGAACTCT
>JAUTXM010000006.1 GCA_030838025.1 Acidimicrobiaceae bacterium | reverse complement strand
GCCTGGCCGCCGGAGCGGACGTTGGTGGGCTCGGAACATTTGCCCATGGGCACCGCCACCCACGACAGGTGCTCCCGCAGGTGGGTCACATTGGAGGGCTCCCCGTCGACGGGTCGCGTGATCCCCCGGTGGTCGAGGGTGTGGCGGGCCAGGACTTCCATGGCGGCGCGTTTTCGGGTGTCGCCCACCTTGTAGTAGCCGAGGGTGGTCGACAGGCTGGAGTGGTCCATGAGGTCGCGCAGCACCGAGGATGCGATCCCGGAGTCGGCCATGGTTTGGGCGTAGGTGTGACGGAACGAATGGGGGTGGATGGCCCGTCGGTCGAAGGGGACCGGCTGGCCCGCCTCGTCGAGGGGGCCGGCGTCGATGCGGGGGATGCGTTCGACCCAGACGCGGATCCAGGCATTGATCTGGGCGGCGCCGAGATGGTTGGTGCCGTCGAAGTTGCGGTGCGGCCGGGGGATCAGCCACAGCCGGTCGACGGCGGTGTCCGGGAACCGGGCTCGCACCCAGGCCTGCTGGGCGCGGATGGCGGTCACCAACTCGCAGTCGGCGAGGGGGAGGCGTCGGCCCATTCGGGCCGCCTTGTGGTTGTCGTAGATCAAGACGTCTTTGCCGTGCTCGTCGACGTCAAGGCATTCCAGGTGCAAACTGGCCACCTCCCCGACCCTGCGGCCGGTGCCTTTGAGCAGCAGGTAGGTGAGCACCGCCACCTGGCCGGCGTGTTCGCCGAGGGCGCCCAACGTCGGGACCCGGGCCGGGCCGGTGGCGCCGGGGGTGGCCGCGAGAAGGTCCAGTTGGGCGTCGAGTTGGGCGACGACACCCGGGGGGCAACGCCCGACCCGGTGGCTCCTCGGGCACCCGGGGGCTGCGGTCCCCGCGACGGAACGCGAACGTCGCCCCCAAGTCGGCGAGCAGATCGAGCTCTCGGGCTTCTCGCAACATGAGGCCGCATTCCTCGATGACCGCCGCCTTGGCCTTAGCGCCCAAGGGCCGACCCTGGTTGGCGAAGGCTGGGGAGCGGACCCGGGCGAGGAAGCGTTCGATGTCGGGCCGGCCGAGCGTGGCGGGGTTGTCGCCGCCGCCGGGTCCCGACGCCAACACGGCGGACAGCACGCCCAACGACCCGATCCGATGCCCCAAGGCGCCGTCGCCGACACTGCTGATCGTGACCGCCGCCCACCCCTTGGCCGCCTCCCGCAGCCAGCGCTGGCGGATGGCCGTGAAATCCAGCCGGCGCCGCCCCGGGCGTCCGAACAGTCGAAGATCCCAGATGTCTTTGCGGCGTTCCTCCTCCGCGTCGCCATACGCGAGAGCCACCCGGTCGACGCTGAAACGGGCGAAGCGCACATGGTGGCGGTCGCCGACACCGTCGAGCTCGGCGAGGTCGAACTCGGTCACCGACGACAATTGGGCGGCGCGGAGCTGGTCCACCCAAGGGCGCATCCCGCCTGTGCAGCGCAGCGAAATTGACAGTCGAGGCGCAAGGAAACTGACACTCGTCCCGACGTGACTTTCGTCGGACCGGGGCAAGCCCCGGATACTCGCGGATCGATGGCGATGCGGCGCGGCCGCTGGCGGCAGGGGAGTCCGGATTGTCGATGTGTGCGGCTTCGGTGGCCCACGGCTCGGTGACCGAGTCGGCCTAGCCCAGAGATGAGTGGATCTGCATCGGGCATCCTGGCGCGGTGGTGTCAGTGACGACCTGGGCAGATCTGGCGGCACTGTTGTCGTCGCCTGTCGCCCGATGACATCGCCGGAGGGTGGACGGACGGTCTCCGATTACGCTGGACACCGTCAGACGTGCCGAACTCGGGCGTCCTCAGCTGTGTACTCGAACCGGACCGTTGCCGTTGTGGGTGTGTCGATGACGTGCGAGACTAACCCTCTCACGTGGCCGGAAAGCGGGCGGGTCGTCATGTCGCACATGCGGGGAATCGGTTTGAGGACGTGCTCGTTGGCGCGCCTGATGGCGCTGACGGTGGTGCCGGCGGCTGTGCTGGCCATCGGTGCGGCGCCGGCGAACGCGGCGCCGTCACCGCTGAACCTGTGTCAAGCCAGCAATGGCCGGGTGCTCATCCACAGAGGGAGCGCTACGTGCAGCGCGGTTGGGGCGGGGTCCGTGGCGATCGCGACGGGAGCAGACAGCTCTGCCACTGCGACGGGTGCGAACAACCACGCCTACGCCACGGGGTCTGGCAGCCTGGCGACCGCTGAGGACGGAACTGGCAACACCGCTACGGCCAGCGGCCAGTTCAGCGGCGCTACCGTCCACGGCGGAAGCGGCAACACTGCGACCGCCAGCGGCGACCTGAGCGCAGCAACCCTGTCACTCGACCCGGGCGACACCGGCAACATTGCGGTCTCGAGCGGCGAGCTGAGCAGCGCGTCCGCCGCGCACGGGAACCACAACGTCGTAACTGCGAGGGGCAAGCAGAGCCTGGCCGGGGCCACAGGCGGTGACAACAATACCGTGACCGCGAGCGGCTTCGAAAGTGGCGCCGGCGTTTTCAACGGAAACGGAAACACCGTCCTCGCTACCGGTGACCTCTCTGCCGCCGACGCGGGCGGTGGCAACAACAACCAGGCGACGGCCGGCGGTGAGCTCAGCCAAGCCCAAGCGGGGCAGGGCAATCACAACACCGCCACCGCCATCGCACGCCTCAGCGTCGCCTTCGCGGGTCAGGGCGACAACAACGCCTCGATCGCCAGCACGGAAGGTTGCCAGGCGGCCGCCACCGGTTCGGGCGTGATTAGCACCTGCTGAGCCTGGGTGGGTGACCTCCGCCGAGTCGAGGTTTGTCGAAGTCGTCCACGAACCAGGCGGCCGCGCCGCGCTTGTCGTGCGCATGTTCGTTCTCGTTCGTAATTTCGCTCCGGGGGGGCCCTTCGATGGTCGTCGCGGATGGCCGGCGAAGTGTGCCGCGGCCCTCGCGGTTGTTCGGGCTCATGTGGATGCGGTTGTCCCAACATTCCGGTCTTGCGGCCCGACGACAATGTGACGCCGAGATCCTGATCGAACCCCGGATGAGTTCCGAAGGACATTCACCGTGGTATTGCGACGCCACCGACAAGCGAGATCGTCGCCCACGCCCAAACCGGCGCTGGCGTGACGGCGACGCCGCATTGCCCGACGCGCCCATTATCGAAATCGTCGTCATACGGGTCCTGACCCGCGGGCAGTGGCGGCCTACCGCTCCACGCGGCCGGAGGACAGGTTGGTCATGTCGTGGCGTTCCATGCGCCGATGATGAGTTCGCCCGACCCGTCGATGCCGTAGGCGGGACCGAGCCAAACACCCGTGGGTGAGTGGTGACCTACGCGTCGTGGTCCCGGTGGTTTGCCCGGCGCAGGTTGGGCGTGTGTTTCTGCTCAGGCGGCCATCCGGAACGGCGGGTATTCGTCGGTGAGGAGTCCGACGTAGGCCTCGACTCGCATCGCGTAGCGTTGGATGCCGACGAGGAAGTCGCGGATGCCTTCGGGATATTGTGCTGTGAATAGGACGGCGAAGACCCCACCTATGAATGCGAACAGGCCGGCAACGAGCAGGGCGGCGATGACCAGGTAGTGCGGGATGGCCAGGACCCATTTGTACAGCGGCTTCCACCGGTTGAGGTGCTCGGGGTAGGCGAAGCTGAGCGTGGTGTGGCCCTCGACGCCGTCATCGTCCGCGGCCGGTTGGGAGTCGAAGGGCGGGTAGTCGTCGTTGAGTAACATTGCGTAGATGAACGCTCGCCACTCGTAGCTGTAGGTCATGGCGATCATGTCGAACAGCGGCCGGGGGATGCGTTCGGTGAACAGCACGGTGACGAGGCTGATCAAGGTCAGGACCCGTCGCAGGGTGCGCAGCACGTTGGCGATCAGCAGGTGGGGGATGGCTAGTAGCCACTGGACGAGTGGCCGCCACCGGCTGATGTGGCGATCGGCCTGGAAGTCCAGCTGTACGGGGTAGGGGATTGACATGGCCACTGGAGGCTCGCTTTCGGGTTGCTATGAGGGATTTGGGCCGAGGGGTTCAGGAATGGCTTAGGTGCTGATGACGAGGCTGCTGCCGTCCCGGGTAGAGATCCGGGAACAGCGGCAGCACGTCTCCGTGGTCTTATGCGATCGATGACACCAGTTCGCCTTCGGGATCCCTGCCCGGCGAGGGAATGTTGGCGGCGGTGATGGGACACGACTTGAAGCCCTTGGCGACGAGCCAGACGCCGAGGGAGAACTCCCATACGGCGATGGGGAGCGTGCCGATCCCGGCGAGCACGGTGATGTGGTGGTTGACGCGGAACATGGTTGTGATGACAGAGGCGATGAGAATGGGAGCTCCGACGAGGCCGAGCGTCGGAAGGATGCGAGGCACGAGTCGGGACCGGTACAGCAACGAGCCCAGCAACAGTGCGTTGATGCCCGGCATGAGGGTCTGTCCAAGCAGGAACGTCCAGTTGTAGAGGGCGGCGAGCGCCCTGCCAGTGGTGACGAGCGAGGCGGCATCCGCTCCGGACGCACCCGCCATGTCGTGGCGCCGG